>RGZZ01000004.1 GCA_010028905.1 Pseudomonadota bacterium
CAACCGCAAGGCCAACCCCTCCCCCCCTCTCTCCGGCACAGGTCGCCGAGTCGAAGAAGGCGCTCGAAGAGGTGGAAGGCTGGCAGGGGTTGGCAGCGCGTCTCGCGCTCGCCAGGCGTGGACACGACACCGCAGACGAAGCAGCCCTCGAAGCCGCGCTGCAATCGCAGGCCGTGGGAACCGCTGCCGTCCTCGGAATGGTGGCGCTGCTGTTCCTGGTCAACTTCAGCCTTGGCGTCATCGTGCTCTTCATCTGGCTCTTGAAAGGGCGCCAGTGGAACCTGGAGAGCACCCCCGCCGACCCCGCGTCGCCTTCCAGCGCCGCAGGGCTCGACCCCCTGGTGGGGTGGAGCATGCTCTGCGTGTTCCAGGTTGTCTCGGCCCTCGTGGGCACGCTGATCAGCACCTTCCTCGCCCATCAGGGAGAGAGCGTCGCCGCGCACGGCTCGGTTCTCGCCGTGGTCGGCGTGCAGATGATCATCTATGCCGTGATGCTCGCCCTCATGGGCTGGGCGGTCGGGTTCCGGTGGGAGACCATCGGACTGCACACGCGCCGGTTCGGCCGCAGCCTGCTGTGCGGACTCTGCCTCTACTGGGGCGCGTTTGTCGTTGTGCTGTGCGTGGGCTGGCTCATGACCCAGATCTTCCACACGCCGAGCGCCCAGAACAACCCTGTGTTCAAGGTCATCGAAGAGGCTTCGTCCCACCCTGGGCAGACGGTGGCGCTCCTCACGCTCGTGGCCGTGATGGGCCCCCTCTTCGAGGAGATCCTGTTCCGCGGCGTGATCTACACGTCGATGCGCAGCGTGCTGCCCGCCGCACTCGCCATTCCCCTGAACGGCTTGCTGTTCTCCGCGATACACGGCGACCTCAACACGCTGGTGCCCCTGGCCACCCTCGGCATGCTGCTGGCCTACGGCTTCGAGCGAACCCGCTCCCTGGCGACCTCTGGAATCTGCCACGGGCTCTGGAACGGCCAGACCTTCGTGCTCTTCATGCTGATGTTCTCCTGACGGGACCTTCGGGACCCACCCGAGAGACCCGCACCACCCTCTACCGATTGCCGCAGCGCCCTCCAATGGAGCAGAAAGACGTCTTCGAGAAGCTCTACACCCTCTCCGCCACGCATCGGCGCGTCGCCGTTGCCACGGTGGTGCGCGCCTATGGCTCGACGCCTCGACACGTGGGCGCGAAGATGGTCATTCTCGACGACGGCACGTTCTTCGGCACGGTGGGCGGTGGATGCGGCGAGGCCGAGGTCTGGCAGGAAGCCCGCGAGGTGCTCACACACGGCGAGGCGCGCGTGGTGACGGTCGATCTCACCGAGAACCCGGAAGACGGGGGCGAGAAGATCTGTGGCGGCCGCATGGACGTGTTCATCGATCTCTGGACAGACGAAGACCTGGGCACGGCGAAAGCGCTCATCTCCCATCTCGACGCCGGTCACGGGGTGGTGGTGTGCACCGCCATCGCAGGGCCGTCAGCACACCTTGGAAAGAAACGCTTCGCGTCAGACAGCGGCTGGAGCCTTGGGAGCCTGGGCTGCCCCCGACTCGACGCCGCGGTGACATCAGCAGCCCCTGCGCTCGTTCACGCCCGTCGCTCCATCGTTGCCTGTCTCGAGGGCGACGCGCTCCGATCGGCCGCCCGACACGAGCACGCTGGCGAGACCGAGCTGTTCGTCGAGGTTCTCGAACGCCCGCCGATGCTGGTCATCGCGGGTGCCGGACACTGTGCGCTGCCGCTTGCCCGCCTTGGAAGGATGCTGGGCTTCGAGGTGGTGATTCTCGATGACCGACCAGAGTGCGCCACATCAGAGCGATTCCCGGACGCGGCTCGCATCGTCGTGGGCGATCTGGGAGACGAGGTCGAGGCGCTTCACCTCGGCCCCAACGCCCACGTCGTGCTCGTGACCCGGGGGCACAAGCAGGATGAGGCGATCTTGCGGCGCATCGTCAACCGCGACCTCGCCTACATCGGCATGATCGGAAGCCGTCGACGCATCGGCGCCGTGTTCGCCGACATGGAGCGAGACGGGTACGATCCCTCACGCCTCGATCGCGTGCACTCCCCTATCGGTCTCGACATCGGCGCAGAGACGCCGGAAGAGATCGCGGTGAGCATCATGGGCGAGATCATCAAGACGCGACGCGGGGGAACAGGGCGCTCGATGACGTTGCGCCGACCTGGCTAGATCCGCTCTCCGATATCGGCCAGCACCTTCACGATGACGTCTTGCAGGCCCCGGATGGCGTCATTCGAGGTGTGGTGGTGGTTCACCAGTATGGAGAAGGCGATCTGCTGGCCGGCACGGGTCACCACATACCCGCTCAAGGTGCAGGTTCCGTCGATGGTGCCTGTCTTGGCGTACACGGGAAGCCCGACGAGACGACCGCAGAGCGTGCCTTCCTTGCCGCCGGCCGCGAGGGTCGACCTGAACACCTCGGCATCCGGTCGGCGGGCCATGCCTTCGAGCAGCTGAACGAACTGCCGAGGAGAGACGCGATTGAGCACGCTCAAACCGCAGCCGTCGGCGATCTCGAGCCCCGTGGTGTCGACGCCCATCTTTCCGAGCTGCTCCTTGATGGCGGCCGTGGAGTTGTCGAGGGTGCCCTTCCCGAGGCGATGGAACCCGATGGCCTTGAACACGTGGTCGGCAAAGAGATTGTCGCTGTGCTTGTTGATGCGCTTTAGAATCTTGAGCAGCGGCGCCGACTCGTGAAAGCCGTACCGCACGAGGCCGTCTGGCAGCGGAAGGTCGGTCTCTTCCACCAGGCGCATGGGCGCACCGAATTTCAGACCATCACGCTGCAGTATCGAGAGGAGCACTCCCGTCGTGTACTCACTGGGGTTGTGTATCGTGAGGCTCGTCTGCAGCGACTTCCCGGGCTTGAGGTTCTGCACGATGACGGTGCTGCTGTCGGTGGGGCGCGTGACGGTGAGACCGCCGCGGCTGCTCACCACGTGCTTGTACTTCAGCGTGGTGGTGGGCGGGTAGCTGCGAATCTTTCCGGGGCGGACGTCGAGGCTCATGACGTTGCCGTTGATGGAGAGGGCCGCCGTCTCGGCCGCGTAGTCGAGCATCAGGTAGCGCTTCAGCCAGCCCTTGCCGATGAAGTCGCGATCGAACGCCGAATCATCGCCCACCAGGGCGCCGGTGACCTGCTTGACCCCCTGCTTGCGAAGCTCGGCGGAAAACGCCTCGAAAGGTCCGGTAGCGGGCCGGGTCCAGGGCTCGACGAGGGTGGGATCGCCCGTGCCCCGCAGGTAGAGGTTCCCGTTCACGACGCCGGTGCCCTGATCGACAGGGGGGCCGAGGAGGTCTGTTGTGAATCGGTAGTCGGGCCCCAGACACGCCAGAGCCACGGCCGTGGTGACAAGCTTGAAGTTCGACGCCGGAATCATGGGAGCGTCGGCGTTGCGGGCGAACACCACGCGCCCGCTGTCGACCGCGCGAGCATAGACACCGACCTGCGAGCGTGACAGGCCGTCGTTCGCCAGGATGCGCGCGATGCGCAGCTTCGCGGTGGCCACCGGATCAGCATGCGCCGGCGCGCCCTGGGCGAGTGCCACGACACACGTCAGGAGAAGCCATATGTGCAGATATCGAGGGGTGAAGAAGGGGGTGCGCACGTGGCTTGCCTCCGATTTCAACGAACCCACGAGCAGGCGCGGGCCGTGAATATGTTTCAATTCTGATTCTCGCTCCACGGCGCCGTTCCTTCCCCTTGCAAGCGCCAGATCCCTGGCCACGAGGGGAGATGCGCCGTCCATGCGGGGGTCGCATCAGCCAATACGAGCGATCAGGTACGACGCTGGGAGCCCCCCCCTCCCCCAAGAGATCGGCTGCGCGTGGAAGGGTTCGCGAAGGCGAGGCGTGAAGCACAAGCCCGCCAAAGCGGTCGTCGGGGCACGTCACAGCGTGCCCGATCCGTGGTCAGGTGTGTGATCTGTCCACCAACAGGCGCCCCGCAAGAGAGGATTCATCGTTGCGTTCGAATCGCTGCGTCATCGTCGGCTGCGGCCGACAGGGAGCCCGCCTGGCACGACTGCTCGAAGCCGAGCGCTACCAGGTCTGCGTCATCGACCGGCAGCCCGCCGCCTTCCAGCGGCTGCAAGACTTCCACGGCCAGAAGCTGCTGGGGAACGGAACCGACGAAGACGTTCTGCAGCGCGCCGGCCTCGAAGACGCCTACGCCTTCGCGGCCGTGACGAACGGCGACAACACCAACCTCATGGCGGCCCAGATCGCGCGCGTCGTGTTCGAGGTCCCTCGGGTGGTCTGCCGCGTGTACGATCCCGCGCGCGCCGGCATCTACCATGATCTCGGCCTGAAGACCGTGTCGGCCACCACCGTGGGCGCGCGCATGATTCGCAATCTCATCATTCCGCCACGCATATTGCGAAACTACCAGCTGGGTGACGGCAGCGCCGTCGCGCTCGAGTTCAAGGTGGGCGACGCCGTCGACGGCAAGCAGGTCCAGGAGCTCGAGATCGAGGGCGCCTTCCGCATCAGCAGCGTGATCCACGACCAGGTTCCCCTGGTTCCCACCCCGACCCACATCGTCCGCGCGGGCGACAGCCTCTTCGGCGTCGTGACCGCCGACGCCATGGCCCAGGTCGCCGAGCTGCTCGACGTGCGCGACCACGCGGTCAATGTCCCTTCCAAAGGAGAGTACTGATGTTCATCCTCCTCGCCGGCGGCGGCAAGCTGGGCTACTACCTGGCCAAGGCCCTCATCCAATCGGGTCAGGAAGTCACCATCATCGAGAAGAAGGACTACAAGGTCGAGCGCATCAACAAGGAGCTCGGCAGCGTCGCCATGCACGGTGACGCATGTGACCCGTCGGTGCTCGCCGAAGCCGGGTGCGAACGCGCCGACATGGTGGTGGCCGTGACCGCCGATGACGAAGACAACCTCATCATCTGCCAGGTGGCCAAGAGCAAGTTCAAGGTCGACTTCTCCATCGCCCGCGTGGCCAATCCCCGGAACGAGGAGATCTTCAAGAAGCTAGGCGTTGACGCCCCCGTGAGCAGCACGGCGCTCATCTTCGCCGTCATCGAAGACGAGATCGCCCATCACGGCGTGATGACGTCGCTTGCCCTGCGCCGCTGCGGCGTGGAGATCATCGAGGCCCCCGTCACCCCCGAATCACCGGCGCACGGCAAGATGCTGCAGGAGCTGTCCCTTCCGCCTCACTGCACCATCGCCATGGTGCTGCGCGACAATGACACCATCGTGCCGAACGGGCAGACCCGCCTTCAAGACAAGGACGTGGTGATTGCGCTCGCCAAGCACGAGCAGTTCGCCGACATGCGCGATCTGCTCATGGGCCCTTCCTCCATCGGCTGAGGCCTACTCCCGCCAGGGATGCCCCTCCGCGTAGCGCGCGCGACGGCGCTCGATCTCACGCGCCAGCGCGTCCATGCCGCGCTCTCGCGCGATGCACGCGGCCTGGTGGGCGATATCGGTGGCTTGCGCGAGATCGCCCGACTCTGCCGCCACAGCCGCGGCTGTGTCAAGCACCTGCGGATCGTCCGCTCGGCTGAGCGTCCAGGCACGGCGCAAAGCCTCGCGTGCCGCCTTGGCGTCTCTGAGGTCGTCCTCCACCGCGGTGGCGAGGAGCCATGCCTCGTTGTTCACCGCCAGCGGGAATGCGGCATCTCTCGCCTGGGCCTTGCGATACAGGGTGAGCGCGGTTCTGCGGTCACCCAGCCTCGCCGAGAGAAGCCCCACGTCGTTGAGCACGATGGCCTTCGTGGTGCGTGCCGAGAGCGCGCGCCGCAGAGCCTCTCGCGCCTCCGGCTCGTGCTTGCTGTCGAGTGAGGCGATTCCGAGAAGCACCCAGCCCTCGGCGTCTTCAGGACGCATTGTCGTGAGACGTCGCGCGGTCTCGATGGCGTCGGCCGCGCGACCGCTGTCGAGGTAGGCGTGGGTGAGCAGCGTCAAGGGCTTCACGTCATTGGGCGCGAGCCTGCACGCACGCTCGAGCGGTCGAATGGCCTCGGCAGGGTGCCCCAGATCGAGGAGCAGGGCGCCCTCGTTGTTGAACGCGTCTGACAGGCTCATGTCGAGCCGCTGGGCCCACCGGTACTCGCGCAGCGCATCATCTGGGCGACGCAGCTGCATGAGGCAGATGCCGAGATCATTGTGGGCCGCCGCCCGTCGAGGCTCGACACGGGTTGCCGTGCGCATGGCCTTCTCTGCCTCCGGGTAGCGCTCGAGCGCCATGAGCGCCACCCCGAGGTTGTAGTGGGAGCCCGCGTCGTCTGGCCGCAGCTTCACGTGGGTCTCGAGAATGGGAATTGCGCTGGCAGGGTCACGCTCGGCGATGAGCGACGAACCGAGGTCGGCATAGGCCACCCACACATCCGGGTACTTCGCGATCACATCGCGCCAGCACGTGGTTCGCGAGGCCAGCGCGGCGCACCGCCCCTGATCGAGCCAGACCAGTCCCCCCAGCACCAGCCCCACCACGGCTGACCTCACCCAGCGCGGCGTCCACGTTCGTGTGATGGCGTGCGCAGCCGCCGCATACAGCCCCAGGAAACCGATGGCGCCGAGGTAGACGAAGTGATCTGCCACCCGCGAGTACCGCGAGAACGACATGGGCACGAAGCCGAGAACCGGCGCCAGCATGAGCAGGGCGTAGACGAACCCGATCAGCGGCAGCGAACCCAGGCGCGGCCGCGCCCGCCAGAGCCCGAAGGCCACACCGACGAGCAGCACGTCCGGGATCCACGCCACGAGCGTCGCCGGATCCGGTGTCGTGTACGGGTACACCATGCTCTGACGAAGCGGAAGCGCCAGCATGCGCGCGTAGAACAGCACGTTCCACCCCGCGGCCGCAAGCCTCACCGACCAGGGGTCGATGGGAATCTCCTCCACAGAGATGGAGTGGTACTTCTGGAACCAGAGCGTGGCCACGCCCATGAGGAGGCACAGCAGAAGATAGGGCGTGATGGTGACGGCGATGTCGCCCCACCCGCGTCCGCGGGTGCGCGCCAGCAGCGCAAAGACAAAGGGCAGGAAAATGCCGCTGGGCTTGCCCATGAGCGCCAGCAGGAACATCCCAAGGGAGACCGCCCACCAGAAGAATGCGCGCCGCTCTCCCGACGGCAGCTCGAGGGTGCGGATGAACGCGAGGGTGGAGGCCGCGTAGAAGGCCAGCGAGAGGGTGTTCTTCTGCTCGCTGATCCACTCCACCGACGTTCCCACCACCGGATGCACCGCGAAGAGCGCGGCCGTGAGTGCCGCCACGGGAACACGCAGGCGGCGCAGCACCGCGTAGACGAGCAGCACCGAGACGCTGTGCATCGCGATGTTCACGACGTGGTAGCCGGCAGCGTGATTGCCGAAGAAGCGGTACTGCAACCAGACCAGCGAGTAGGTCAGGGGAAAGTAGTCGACCACGGTCTCGCCGCGCCAGATGCGCGCGAGGCCGTCGGGAAGCCGAAGAACCAGGTTGTCGGTGACGATGACGCTGTCGTCCCACAGCATCCCGGACGTGCACGACGAGGCGTACGCCGCCACCACCAGACAGGTGAGCGCGATGGAGACAAAGGCAGCGGAGGGCTGCCCGTCTTCCGGTCCCGGCACCGCGTCTCGACCTGCGTCAGTGGTGGCCGACGGGTCGGTCGAGGGGGTCAGAAGCTCTTGCCGAACGACAGGGCCTCGCGCGTGATGGCGCGCAGGAAGGCGTCGTTCGACGGCGTCTTGCTGATCTGCTCGATGAGGATCTCGGTGACCTCGACCTCACCCAGCATGTCGAGCGCGCGCCGCAAGACCCAGATCTTCTTGAGGTCTTCCGGTTCGAGCAGCAGCTCTTCGTGGCGCGTGCCGCTCTTCTTGACGTCGAAGGCGGGGAAGATGCGCCGCTCCGCGAGGCGGCGGGAGAGGTCGAGCTCCATGTTGCCCGTGCCCTTGAACTCCTCGAAGATGACCTCGTCCATCTTGCTGCCCGTCTCCACGAGGCAGGTGGCCATGATGGTGAGGCTGCCCCCACCCTCGATGTTGCGGGCCGCACCGAAGAACCGCTTGGGCATGCGCAGCGCGGCCGTATCGAGACCACCGGAGAGGGTTCGACCGGTGGGCGGGGTGATGTTGTTGTAGGCACGCGACATTCGCGTGAGCGAGTCGAGCAGGATGACCACGTCCTGGCCCATCTCCACCTGCCGCTTCGCCTTCTCGAGAACGAGCTCAGACACGCGGGCGTGCTGCTCGGGAGGCTCATCGAAGGTCGACGAGATGACCTCGCCCTCGATGGAGCGCTCCATGTCGGTCACCTCTTCAGGGCGCTCGTCGATGAGGAGCGCGATGAGGTGGGTGTTCGGATTGTTCGTGGTGATGCCGTGCGCAATCTTCTTGAGCAGCACGGTCTTGCCCGCTTTGGGAGGAGCCACGATGAGCCCGCGCTGGCCCTTTCCGATAGGCGAGAAGAGATCGATGATGCGGGTCGAGAGCTCGTCCTTGACCGTCTCGAGGTTGAAGCGCACATTCGGGAAGATGGGGGTGAGGTTCTCGAAGTGCGGGCGACCGCGCACCAGTTCCGGGTCGACGGAGTTGATGGCCGAGAGCTTCACGAGGCCGTAGTACTTCTCCCCGCTCTTGGGGGTACGAACATAGCCGGAGATGAGATCGCCCATGCGCAGGCCGTGACGCTTCACCTGCGTCATCGAGACATAGATGTCGGTGTTGCCCGGCAGATACGACTTGCCGCGAAGAAAACCGTAGCCCTCGGGGAGAATCTCGAGAACTCCCGTGGCAAACGTCAGGCCCTGCGAGTCAGCCCGTGACTCGTAGATCTTGTGCAGGAGCTCCTGCGCCTTCATCCGATCGGCCCCGGCGACTCCCAGGTCGTGGGCGATCTCGATGAGCTCGGAGCGCGGCTGACGCTCCAGTTCGGCGATGCTTTCCATTGGCTTCCTTTCTATGGCACCTGTAGTAGACCGATCTCTACTCGCGCTCGGGACGTCTGGCAAGCGTGACCCACGAGGCACACGCGCAGAGCAGCGCGCATGCGACGAGGAGCCCCGTAGCCTTCCAGGCCGACTCGAGCCCCCCCGACTCGACCAGGGTCTGCTGCAGCCCCTCCACCAACCAGTGGCCGGGCGTGAGCCTCACCCACGCGGGACGCGCTGCCTGGCTTCCCAGAACAGTCGGAAGGAACACGAGCATGAACACCACGGGGAGGCCGGCATTGGCCGCCGCGAGGTTGGGGAACAGGCCTCCCATCCATAGGCCGAAGGCAACGGCGAATGCGCTGCCGGCGGCCATGACAACCAGGACACCCGAGAGTGGCGGATGGAGCAGACCGCAGAGACCGATGGTCGCAACCGCCGCCGCCAGGGAGAGGCCCCAGACGACGATGGCCTTGCCCAGCAGCACCCCTGCGGGGGATGCTCCCGTGACACGTATGGCGCGCATCGTTCCACGCTCCCGCTCTTCAACGAGAGATGTGGCAGCGATGCCGAACCCCATGAGCAGCTCGAACACGATGAAACCCATCACCCACTGGGCCCGCATCGCACCCGCGGCCTCTGGCCCGACAGGTTCGAGGGAGAGCGAGACGGGGCTGCGCTGGCCGGCGCGCACGCGCAGCATCTCGGTCAATGCGGCAACGGCGGCAGCCACGTGGGGAGGGGAATCACGACGTACGAGCACCGAGACCTGAGGCTGCGCCTCCGAACCCAGGCGTTCGTCGAAGTCTCTGGGCAGGATGAGCGCCAGATCGACAGTGCGGGTCTCCACGCGCTCACGGGCTTCACGCGTATCAGCAACCTCTGACACATCGAACGCACCCGTGAGCGTGAGAAGCGCGCGGGTCTTCTCATCAGAGCCACGAAGCACCGTGACCCGGACGATACCAGAATGCCGTACCCTCTCCATCACGTGCACGAACACGAGAGCCAGGAAGACGGGCGCCAGCAGACTGACGATGAGGGTGCGATTTCGTCGCAGATCGGCAAGTTCCTTCAAGACGACGGCCCTGACGACGTTCGAGAGACGCGGGGCGGTTGGCTCCGCCCCGAGGTCAACCCTTTCCACGGCACCCGTGGAGGAGTGACGTTGCACACTGGCTGAGACAGACCTTGCCTGGGGCGATCACTACGGCTGGATTTCGGCTTTCGGCAGCTTCTTCTTCACAAACTCGCGGGCCTCGTGGAAGGAGGCGTCGTCGCCAACCGTGATGTCGACGATGTAGACGGTAGCCATCTTCTTCACCTTCTCCTCCTGCACAGAGAGGTTGACCACCACGGTCTTCGTGACCGCAGAAACCCGCGCCTGCGCGGCGGCGGTCGTCGTAAAGGTCTCCTTGAGGCGGATCAGGCAGGTGGTGTCGCCCTTGACGACTGTGGAGGGGAACCCCCCCATCTGCAGGGCACGGGCGATTCCGGCCGTGCGCTCGGGCTCCATCTCGAGGCCCGCGATGTAACGCCCCGTCGGAACGAGGGCTTCGGTCTTCGACGAGCTGACGACCGCCGTCTGGATGAACTTCTCTTTCTTGAGGGCCCCCACGAGACCGTCAGCGGCACTCTTGTCGAGAACTCGCACGTGCAGCGTGGGCGCGACCGCGGCGGTCGTGTTGGTCGCCCCAGCACGACCCGCCATCACGAGGAGCAGGCCGTTGACGGTGATGCCGATGAAGAGCACGAACAGGCTCAGACGACGGGCGATGGTGAGAACCAACTGCAGGCACCTCTTCCGAACATAGGGTTCGGGTCAGTCGACGACCTCGGCCAGGGGCAAGGACATGGACGGTACGTGAGCGACAGAGACCCGAGGCTGGTCGCCGCGGTGCTCGGTCTTGTCCCAGCGGATGCCATCGAGGTTCTTGAGGCAGTTGACGAACCCCAGGGGCACCGCGAGAACCCAGATGAAGTTGTAGGCCCAGTACAGCACGACGCGCGTCACGGTTCGCGGCACCGAGAGCTGCTGCATCGTGAGGATGCCAAGGAAGGTGACGGCGAAGAACACGCCGGAGGCGGAGGCGAACAGCCACCACGGCACCGAGTTCGTCAGCGGGGTTCCGCTGGCATAGCCGATGCCGAGAGCCAGGTACGCCACCAGCATCCACATCGGGATGAGGCACCGCACAAGACTGGTGAAGCCGTCGAAGCGCTTGAAGAGAGGCATCGGGCGCGTCAGCATGGGCCAGGAGTAGTCGAACAGGCACTTGATGAAGCCCTCCGACCACCGCACGCGCTGACGCAGCAAGGCGTGCCCGTGGGAGACCGCTTCCTGCCAGAGCACGGCTTCGCCACAGTAGCGGACGCTGTACCCGTTCATGAGGAGGCGCAGGGTGAGGTCGAGGTCTTCGGTGGCGGAGAGCTCGTTCCAGCCCCCTACCTCTTCGACAGCCGTGCGACGGGTGAGCTGACCGTTGCCGCCGAGGCCGGTCATGCCGTTCAAGACGTCTTTCGAGCTCTGCGCCAGGTGAGCCAGAACCGAGAACTCGTCTTCCTGGGCGAGGGTCAGGAGATTCTCTTGAGCATTGTAGATGCGTACGCGCCCCTGCACACCGCCCACCTCGGGATCGATCATGCAGGGCACGCTCTTGATCAGGAAGTTCGATTCAACGCGGGTATCGGCGTCGAACACGGCAATGACCTCGCCGCGGCTCGCGCGCAAGCCGTGGTTGAGCACGGCTGACTTGCCCTTTGCGCACTCCGGCGGCTTGCGCTCGACGATCTTGAGCAAGGGGAGCTCGCGCTGCAGCGACTGGAGGATCGCCAGCGTGTCGTCGGTAGAGCCGTCGTCGACGACCACGACCTCGAAGTTCGGCTTGCCCTTCTTGCGGTAGTTCATCTGGCACAGCGAGCGGACCGTGGCCTCGATGACCTCCTGCTCGTTGTGCGCCGCGATGAGGCACGATACGAACGGACGGTAGCAGTCGCTCTTCAGGGCGCCCTTGCGGCTGCGGTCGCCCAGACCGGCGAAGAGCATGATGCCGCTGAGGATGGTGAAGATGCCGATGGTGATGTGAAGCCAGTCGATCTGCCCGAAGGCGATGGCGGAGGCGAGCGTGGCGACGAGCGCGCAGATGATCAGGGCAGATCCCCACGTCCAGGCCTTCACGTCGTCACTCCTCACGTCTCGGATTCGCACCCCAGGCTGGTCGTGGCCAGGGCGCTTGGCGGTCTCAGCCCCCCCTGCGGCTGCACGGGGGGGACAGAATGCGCGGGGGGCAGGTTCAACGTGAACGAGAACTTTCCTGCCTCTCCCCTGCCGCTCTTGCCCAGGGAGAGGTGAGGGCGAAACCGCTTCCAGGAACTGCCCGCCCCCGCATCGAACCTCGCACGGCCGCATTCCCGATCGACCTGGAAGGCCCATGACAGAGACACCCGACCCGACACCTCCTTCCCCCCGGCCGCTCATCGCGCGCCTGCTCGGCAGCCTGGGCAGGGTGCTGCTCGGGTGCATCATCGTGGCCGCCGCAGGCTTCATGACCCTGGCCACGGCCAAGCTGTACGTGCACGCCCGCCGTCAGGTGGTGCCGCTCATCGTGACGCCTGGCATCCCCTACGCGCACACCGTGTCTCCCCCGCTCGACCGCGTGATCCGGCGCATGAAGGAGATGGTGTGGATTCGCATGGGGTGGACGCCGAACACCACGCCGAAGGCCATCGCGTTCACCTTTGACGACGGCCCCTACGCCCAGCTCACCCCGCAGCTGCTCGACCTGCTGAAACGCCACCAGGTCAAGGCCACGTTCTTCATTGAAGGCAAGGACGCCCAGATGCACCCCGAGCTCGTGCGGCGCATCGCTGACGACGGCCACGAGCTCGGCAACCACTCGTTCACCCATGCCTCGCTGGTCGGGCTCGACGAGGTGGGCATCGCGCGAGAGCTGAACGAGACCGACAGGCTCATCCGGCGGCTCACGGGCATCGCCACCCCCATCATGCGCCCGCCCGGCGGCCGTCTCGACCGCTCGCGCTGCGCATTCGTGCAGAAGCTCGGCTACACCGTGGTCAACGACAACGACAACCCGGGCGACTACCGCGAGAGCGAGCCATCACGGCTCTACGACTTCATCTTGATGCACTCGAGCCGCTGCGCCATCATCTGCCTGCACTCCGGTCGCCTGGTGACGATACGCGCGCTCCCCACCATCATCGACGCCTATCGCAAGAAGGGCTACCAGTTCGTGACGATCTCCGAGCTGGCAAAGCTCGAGGGCATCGCCATCCCTCCCCTCCCCGCGAACATCTCGTCGACGGGGCACTGACCCCCAGGGCGCGTCACTCGGTGGCGAACAAGGCGTCGAGGAAGGCGGCGGGGTCGAACGGCCTCAGGTCTTCGACCGACTCGCCGACCCCGATGAACTTCACGGGAATCTTGAGCTCATCGGCGATGGCCAGCACGATGCCGCCCTTCGCTGTGCCATCGAGCTTGGCCAGCACGATGCCGGTGACATCGACCGCGGCGCTGAAGGTGCGGGCCTGGGCCAGCGCGTTCTGTCCGTTGGTGGCCACGAGCAGCACCTCGTGCGGGGCGTCCGGGATCTGGCGCTGCATGACGCGGCGCACCTTCTTGAGCTCTTCCATGAGGTTGGCCTTCGAGTGCAGGCGACCCGCCGTGTCGACGATGACGAGGTCGGCTTCGCGCGCCTTGCCGGCCGCCAGCGTGTCGAACGCCACAGCCGCCGGATCGCTGCCTTCGGCGTGACGCACAAGCTCGACCCCGGTGCGCTCGGCCCACACGGCCAGCTGATCGATGGCGGCGGCGCGAAAGGTGTCAGCCGCCCCGAGAACAACCTTCTGGCCGGCGTTCTTGAGCTGCCACGACAGCTTGCCGATGGTGGTGGTCTTGCCCGCGCCGTTGACCCCCACCACCATCACCACGGTCGGCCCCGACGGGGCAGCGAGCAGCCCTCCGCCAGACGACGCGAGCATCGACGCCAGCTCGGCCTTGAGCACCTCGGTGAGCTGCTCCGGCTCGGTGAGCCCGCGCTCCTTGACCACCGCGCGCATGGCGTCGATGATCTTGAGGCTGGTCTGCACGCCCACGTCGGCGGTGATGAGAATCTCTTCGAGCTCTTCCCAGAACTTCTCGTCGATGCGCTTGTGCAGGCGAAAGAGGGTCTGCACGCTCGACACGAAGCCCTCGCGGGTCTTCTTGAGCCCATCGCGCAGGCGCGTCATCGAGGGGCCGATGATGGCCACCTCGGTGACGTCCTTGTTCAGCTCTTGCCACACGCGCTTCAGCAGACTCGGCTTCTCCGGCTCTGCGGCGGTCTCCACGGCGATGGGGGCGGGGGGCGCCGGCTCGGCGGCCTCCTGGGCCGCAGCCTCTTCCTGCTTCTTCAGGCGCCCGCGCAGCTTGTCTGCAAAACGATCGAACACGACAACCTCCTGGTCGATGAGACCCACGATTGAGAACTCGTCTCAGAGACGATCAGGCCTGTCTCAAAGCCTATTTCACAGCGCCGGCCGTGATCCCCTTGATGAATGCGCGCTGCATGAGCACGAACAAGACGATGACGGGGATCATCGACAGCACGGAGCCCGCGGCAATCTTGGCAAACGACTTGTCAAATACCTCCGCCATGAACTCCAACCCCACGGCGAGCGGGTAGCGCTCCTGGTGCTTCAGAACGACGAGCGGCCAGACGAATGCGTTCCAGTACCCCACGAACGAGAACAGCCCGAGGGTGGCCAGCGAAGGCAGGGAGAGCGGCACCAGCACCCGCCACCATATCACGACATCGCTTGCCCCGTCGAGACGCGCGGCCTCGTCGAGCTCCTTGGGAACCGTCAGGTACGCCTGGCGCATGAGGAAGATGCCGAAGACGCTCACGGCGCTGGGCAGCACCACAGCCGCGTAGGTGTCGAACAGGCCGAGGGCGCGGATGGTGGTGAAGTTCACGATCATGCCGGCCTGCACGGGCAGCATCATCGTGGCCAGCAGCAGCCCCGAGACCACGCCCTTTCCACGAAACTCGAGCCGCGCCAGCGGATAGGCCGCAAGCGACGCGAGCACAAGCTCGAGAGCCACCCCGGACACGCAGATGACCAGCGTGTTCATGAAGAGGTGCATCTCTGTGAACGTGCGCCAGACATCGCCATAGAAGCGCAACGTCGGGTTCACGTGGCCGTCGCGAAGCGCCTGCAGGGCGCTGCCCTCGGTGATCGACGCCAGCGCCAGGTAGGCGAACGGTCCAACCATGATCAGCGAGAGCGCCATCAGCACCGCGTAGGCCACGATACGACGACCGACGGGCCCCTTGGGACGGCTATCCATACGACTGCAGCCCCCCTTCGCGGAAGTACCGCAGGTTCACGTACGAGATGACCCCCACGAAGAGTCCCAGCACCAGGGCGAGCGCGGCCGCGTAACCCATCGAGTAGTCGGTGAAGGCCACCTCGAAGATGTAGTAGCCGAGGGTGGTGGTGGCGTGCTCAGGCCCGCCCCGGGTCATGACGTAGATCTCGGTGAAGACCTTGAACGCCGCGATGCACGAGACGATGCTGCAGAGCGCCAGCGTGGGGCGCAGCAGGGGAACTGTCACGCGGAAGAAGACCTGCACGGGCGAAGCGCCGTCGATGCGCGCGGCTTCCTCGAACTCGGGCGGAATCGCCTGCAGCCCTGCGAGGTAGAGCAGCACATAGTACCCCAGACCCTGCCACACCGTCACGAACATCACCGACCAGAGCGCCAGATGACCATCGGTGAGCCAGCCCACCCGCCGCGGAAGAACGCCCAGCACGTCGACCAGCAGCGTGTTGAGCAGCCCGTCGCTCTGGTACACCCAGTGCCACGCGATGCCCACCACAACCACCGAGGTGATCACCGGAACGTACATCGCCGCGCGTATGAAGGTGAGGCCGCGCAGACGCTGGTTCAGCACGACCGCGAGCGCCATGGCGAGCAGCTGCAGCACCGGCACCACCAGCAGGTAGCGCACCGAGTTCAGCAGCGCGATGTGGAAGTAGCGGTCGTGCGACATCTCGACGAAGTTGGCCATGCCGACGAAACGCGGCGCAAGGAGCCGGCCCTGCGCATCGTGGGCCAGCAGGCTCCAGTCGCAGAACGCCAGCCAGATGCCGTAGATGAACGGATAGAACGTGAACAGCCCCAGCACGATGAGCGAGGGGGCGAGAAAGAGCCAGGCCACGCGGCCGGAGCGCTCCACGTTCGATGCCGGCCCGCCGTCGATCAGGCCGGCTGGGCTTCTTTGTCAGCGCCCGGCATGGGCGCCAGCCACGCCTCACCCGACTTGAAGATGGCGTCGAGCCGAGCCAGATCAGATGCCTGCGGCAGCGCCTCGAGCAGATGACGGGCGTAGGCTTCATCAGAGAGCCGCTCGCCGGACACCGAGTACGGCTGATCGGCGTGCTCGCCGATGCGGCGATTGAACCGCAGATCCGGCACCACGAGCTCAGGCGTTCCGGGCGCGGCTGCACGGTTGATCTGATCGATGAGCCCCTGCACCTCGCGATAGTAGGCCATGCGCGACAGGTCGTTGAGGGTGCTGCGGTCGACCGACTCGATGTCGGGCTGCGCGTGCTCGCGATAGCGCCCCTTCAGCCCCCACACGTAGGTCCACACCGCGGTGCTCGAGTTGTCCTTGCCGAAGAGATCGAGCGCGGTGGGCAGCCACTTGTTGAGGTACTTCTGCATGATGTCGATGGGAATCACGCCCGCCTGCATGATGCGCTTCAGCCCGAGGTGACCGGTGCGCAGGTGGTACGATTCCTCGCCCAGCATGTAGGCCGTGCTGCGCGCCATGGGAGCGAACCCGCAGCGGGTGAGCATCTCGAGCTGGAACTTGCCGTCGCGGTCGACCAGCTCGGTGTAGTAGAAGAAGTCGATCCAGTGATCCATGGGCTCGTTGAACGCCCAGAGCAGGCGGCGGTTCGAGCGTGTGCCGCTCATGGCCACCGAGCGGCGCTCGAGCAGCTTCTGCGCCTCGCGCTTGCCGTCGTCGCCGAAGTACTGCACCAGCAGGTAGGCCATCTGCCAGCCGTGACGCCCCTCCTCGCGAATCACCCGCACCAGCGACTGCAGGTCTTCACGCGTTGGAGCCGACTCGATGAGGCCGCGCTGCTGCTCAGAAGAGGCGAACTCGGTGTCGCCCTGAAAGCGGATGAGCTCCATGAGCGAGTCGCGGGCGTTCTGCGTGGGAATCTGCAGAACCGTCTCCCACTTCGGGCTGCCCTTCCAGTCGCCGAACTCGATCTCGTTCGACTTGATGTCGTCGAAGCCGACGTGAAACTCGTACGGCTCGAGTGCGCTGCCAGACCTTGAAGTAGTCGGTCCAGTCGTCAAACGTCTTGATTCTCATCGGTGCAGCACCATCCATGCGTGTCTCGCGCCATGCGGAGACGATTCGGCGCCCGAGGCGGGCTTCACAGAAGCGGCGCGGGCGGTTCCTGGGCGCACACTTCCTCGGAGCGCAGGCGATTCCTCTTGGCCGCGCGAGGCGCGCAGACGGGCGCTGCAGCAGGGCGCGTGGCGCGCCGACTACTTCGGCGTGGTGCGTGCCGTCCCGGGCAAGCGCTCGACCGACGCAGGCGTGAGCGGCGCCTGGGGCTCACCTACGTCGCCCACCAGCACCTCGGCCCAGTTCGCAACCTGATCTGCCACCTCGTACCAGACGTCTTCCTGCGTTCGACCGCTGCGCTTGAGAATCTTGAACGAGTGGTCGGCGTCATCGATGGTGGACAGCGCAGATCGCCTCACCTTTTTCACGGCCGCCTGCAGCTGGGGAAGCGGCGCAAGCGCGTCGCGCGTGCCGGAAACGAAGAGCGTGGGCGCAGCGATGCTGGGCAGATGCTTGTCGCGAACCCGATCCGGTCGCCCGGGCGCGTGCAGGGGATAGGCCAGCAGGATGAGCCCCATCGCCATGTGCGGGTTGCCCGCCACGAGGTGCGATGCCATGCGCCCGCCCATCGAGCGGCCGCCCATGAGCAGGCGCCCCGGCTTCAGCGTTTCGTGGTTGCGCAGGAAGTCGACCGCGCTGCGCACGGTGGCCTCGAGCAGCGGCTCTCGATCCGGGGTCTTGCGCCCCTTCTCTCTGTAGGGAAAGTTGAAGCCCAGTGTGAGAAAGCCACGCCCCACGAGATAGCTCTGCACGTAGGTGAGCAGCGGGTCATCGAACCCACCGCCGGCCCCGTGAGCGAGCACGACCGCGCTGGTGTGCCCCGCGCGGAACCCGCGCGGAATCTTCACGATGGCGCTGACCTCATCGACCACGGTTCCGCGGTCGATGACAGGGAGGCGGGGGCGCTGGATCTTCATGGCGCACTGATTCCTCCGCGCACCCGCTGATCCTTCCGGATCAGCGGGTCGGAACGCACCGTTTTCAGACGCCGACGCGCGTGCCGGGACACGCTGATGACGGGCCCGCGCGGAAGGAGAGCGGCGCGCCCGTTCGAATCCTTGGCCGACTGCACAGGCCGGCATCGCATCGACGAGACCGACCTCTCGGCCTCGACCTCGCGCGAAGCCGGTATGCGACACGCGGTCACGAGCACCAAGGAGGCAGCAACACACATGCGCATGGGCATTCTGGTCGGGGGTGGCCCGGCCCCCGGCATCAACGGCGTCATCAGCGCCGCCACCATCGAGGCGATCAATCGCGGCTTCGAGGTCGCGGGCATCTACGACGGCTTCCAGTGGCTGATGAAGGGCGACACCTCCCACGTCTCTCCGCTGGGCATCCGCGACGTCTCGCGCATCCACTTCAGCGGCGGGTCGATTCTGCGCACCTCCCGGGCCAATCCCACCCGCGACCCAAAGGCCCTCGAGACCGTGGTGAAGTCGCTCACCGATCTCGGCATCACGCACCTGGTCACCATCGGCGGCGATGATACGGCCTTCAGCTCGCGCCGGGTGCTCGAGACGAGCGAAGGGCGCATCCGCGTTGCCCACGTGCCGAAGACCATCGACAACGATCTGCCCCTCGACGGCGGCTACTCGACGTTCGGATTCCAGACCGCCCGCCACGTGGGAACCCGCACGGTCGAGGCCATCATGACCGACGCCCAGACCACGAGCCGCTGGTACTTCCTCGTCGCCATGGGCCGAAACGCCGGCCATCTCGCGCTGGGCATCGGCGTCTCGGCGGGCGCCACGCTGAGCCTCATCCCCGAAGAGTTCAGCCAGCGCCCGGTGAGCTTCGACCACCTCTGCGCCATCATCGAGGGCTCCATCATCAAGCGCCTGGCCATGGGGCGCTCTGACGGCTGCTGCATCCTCGCAGAGGGGCTGGCCGAGATTCTCGACCCCGCGTCGCTGCCCGAGATCGAGGGGGCCGAGCGCGACGAGCACGGGCATCTCCGGCTAGCGGAGATCCGCCTGGGCGAGCTGGTGAAGGAGCGGGTGCGCGCCCGCCTCAAGGCGCGGGGCATCGCGCTCACCATCGTCGACAAGGACATCGGCTACGAGCTGCGCTGCGCGGCCCCCATCCCGTTCGATCAAGAGTACACCCGAGAGCTCGGGTACGGCGTTGTGAAGTTCCTCGCCGGCGGCGGCAGCGGTGCCATGATCACGCGCCAGGGCGACCGCCTGGTTCCCGTGGCCTTCAGCGACATCATGGACCCCACCACCGGTCGCACCCGCATCCGCTATGTCGACACCCGCGCCGAGGTCTTCGAGGTGGCCCGCCACTACATGATACGCCTCGGACCCGCTGACCTCGAGACCCCGGCCACCCTCGAATCGCTTGCCGAAGCCGCGCGCATGACGCCGGAGGATTTCCGTAAAGAGTTCGAATCGGTGGCGCGCGACGCGCAGGCGTGGATGCAATCGCTGCCGCCCGATCGCCGTCGCGCCCTCGAGGCGCGCCATCTGCACGATGACGCGTCGATCGCGCAGAGCGGCCTCGAGGCGGTTCACGCGGCTGACGCAGTGAAGGATGTCGCCACCTTCGGCGCGCACACGGCCTCGAAGCACGAAGGGGTGGCGGGTGCCGCGGCTGAGCTGGTCACCCTGGGCTCTTATGGTCTCACGCGCGACGCGGGCCTCGATCTGGGGCGGGCGAGCGCGTACGCCGAGCAGGGTGAGCGCCTCCGGCGCGCTGGAGCCGCCGTCGACGCGGGCACATTTGACGCCGAGGCCCGGCGCCTGGGCGTGAGCGGTGGGGTGAAGCTCGGGCTGGGTGCAGTCAATCTGGCTGTGCTCAAGGGCGCGGGCACGCGCGCTGCCGAAGGCGCCGCATCACGTGGGTCTGCCGCATCGGTCGCCGCGGCAGACGGCGCGGGTGCGCAGGGCATCTTCAACACCGCGATAGTGATGGCGCAGCGGCAGCTCGCCCTGCGCTCGATCCCGTGGGTGGTGCACGAGAACCCGGGGTACCGCATGTTCACGCGCGGAACGATGTCTGACCTCCTGCGGGAGTCAGAGGCGCTGGGCACGCACTTCAGTCAATTCGAGGGAGCCGCAGGGGTCCCCGTAACGGTGACCGTTCACGGGAATGCGTCACAGGCGGAGCTGGCCGTTCTGGGGAAGGCCATCAACGCGGCGCCGCCCGCGGCCCGCGCGCACATGCGCGAGATCCACCTCTCTCGCGAGCTGGGGTTCGGTGAGCGCGCCGACGGGCAGCTCACCACGGTGCAGGGGTTGAGTGATGGCAAGCACATCGTCATCAACCGCGACGTGCTTCTCGAGGCATCAGAGCGCGATCGCAGCCTTCTCTACCACGAAGCCGGTCACGTGCTCGACGCGGGGGGTCGACATTCGTCTCGAGGACCCTGGGGCAGAGGGGCGTCGGTGACACGGTATGGCGCCACCAATGCGGCCGAAGACTTTGCGGAGACCCATGCGAAGGTCTTGCTCGAGCACCAGCGGCTCAAAGACCTGAAGTGGTATCAGTGGCTCGTGGAAGATCACGCCGCCAAGAAGGCCGAGATCCTGCGGTTGTACGGCATCGATACCAAGGCCCCGCAGGCCCGCGACCTCGTGATTCCCGCCATGGTGACCGCCGCGGGGATCGCCTGGTACGGTGGAGGCGAGCCGTGAGGTCGCCAGGCCCTGGGTGAGCGGGGTGTCGGGGTGACCGGCGGGAGGCGACGGGTCGGCGCCGCGGGCAGAGGGGGAGGCGCGCGCATGCGTGGCGAACGATGCCAGCCCGCAGCGCCGCGCGTCGTCTGACGCCTGCCGCGCACGGCGTGGCATCTCATGCTCAGGAGCCCCAACACCCATGTCTGACGCCTCTTCCCAGAGCGCCTCGAAGGAGTACCGCCCGCTCAAGGAGCGGTTCAACCGTCGCGGATTCGACTACCGTCTCGTCAAGCGCTCCGAGGAGGTCGCCATGTACGAGCAGTGGGCCGACGATCGCCTGCACGCGTGGGAGGTGTTCCGCGTGCAGCGCAACGACGCGCGCACCATCGGCGGCAAGACGGTGGCGGCCAGTGAGTCGCCGCCCAGTGACGAGCAGTGGGGGCGCAAGGGCTGGACGCTGCTCTCGCGCGAAGCCGCCGAGGCGCGCTACGAGGCCGCCCACGCCGCCCTCGAAGAGGTGAGCGGCGAAGAGGGCGAGGGCGTCGACGAGATCGACGAGCCCGAAGAGGCCCTCGACGAGGAAGAGACCGCCTGAGGGCCTTCGCCCTACCGCTCGCGCAGCACGCTGGCGGGCTCTAGCCCAGCCGCCTGCTGCGCGGGGATGAGGCCCGCCGCCAGGCTTGCCGCCAGGCCGAAGCCGAGGCCGGCCAGCAGGTGCAGGGGGGTCATGGCGACCACGCGCTCGCCGCCCTCGAGCAGGCCGGGCACCCAGTGCCCCACGGCGGAATTCACCGCCCAGGTCATGGCCAGGGCCACCGCGCCTCCGGCGACACCGCCGGTGAGCCCTACCACGCCCGCGCGCATGAGGTACAGGGCCCGCACCTGACCGCGGGAAGCGCCGACGGCGCGGAACAGGCCGATCTCGCCAGCCTCGTCTTTCACCATGAGGGCCAGGCCGTTGCCGATGCCCGTTCCCGCAACCACCAGCACCAGCCCCGCGAACATTGACAGCATCAGCGTGATGGCGCGGATGACGGCGGTGACGCTGCGGGCCTTCTCCTGCTGCGGAGCGGTGAGGCCGAGGGCACGAATGCCTTCGGCCACGGCCGGCAGGTAGGACGGGCTCTTCAACAAGATGGTGAGGCTGGAGGCGGGCGGCAGCGTGAGCCCCGCGCCCTGGGCCTTGAGCATCTGATCGAATCGGGGGGCGTAGCCCAGCGGAATCGAGGGGCCGCCCACGAACACGCGGGGTGAGATGCCCACGATCTCGCAGCGCATCGAGACGTTGGGGCCGACCTTGAAGCTGCTGCTGCCCAGGTTGAGGGTGAAGTGGCGCCCGATGATCACGCTCGGATTGATGGCCGGGAGCCCCGTGTTCACGGTGAAGCCCATGTTGAGGACATCGATCATGGCCGAGGGCAGAACCACGGGCACCGGATCGGCTTCGGAGCGCAACGTGAACGCGCCGGGCGTGGCGATGTCGGCCTCCACCAGCTGCGGGTCGACCGCTTCGACGAGCACGTCGGTGTAGAACGCCTTGCCGTTGTACTCGGCATTGATGTGCGAGGGCAGGGGGATGCGCACGCGCCGATAGACCGCCTTCACCCCTGACAGGGTCGAGACGCGGGCGATCATGGCGTCATCGAGGGCGGGGCCGCTGGTGATCTGCAGGGGGCCGACCCCCGTTGTCTGTGGCTCCACAACCAGCTGGTCGGGCAGCACGCCGAGAACCTTGCGCAGCACGATGGACTCGACACCGCTGCTCAGCGCCAATATGAGCGCCAGGGCCGCCACGCCCACGGCCACGCCCACCGAGAGAAGCACGGTGCGTCCCGGGGCGGCCCAGGCGTCTCGCCAGGCGAGGCTTCGCAGCGCAGTCACGGCGTGGCCTCGGGCGTGGCCGATGGCAGGGGCGATATGGCGCGCGTGTGCGACGCGGCGCCTCCTTCCAGCAATCGCCCCTCGCGCATCTCGAGCAGGCGACCTGCGGCCTCGAGGAGCAGCGCATCGTGCGAGACGGCGAGGATGGTGACGCCCTGGTCGCGATTGATGGCCCGCAGCAGATCGACGATCTCGCGCCCCGTTCCGGCGTCGAGGTTCCCCACGGGCTCGTCGGCCAGCAGCAGCGAGGGGTTGCGAACCAGGGCGCGGGCGATGGCGACGCGCTGGCGCTGCCCGCCGGAGAGGGTCGAGACGGGGCGGTCGGCGAGCGGGGCGAGCCCGACCTGCTCGAGGCGCCTGCGCGCCAGATCAGCCGCGCTTGCTTCGCCGCTCGGGGCGAACACGAGCGGCAGCAGGACGTTCTCGAGGGCGGTGCGGCGTGGATTGAGGTGGAACGACTGGAAGATGAACCCCACGCGCTCGCGCCGATGGCGATCGAGCTCGGCCTCGGTTGCGTTCGACATGTCGACGCCGTCGATGACGAGGCGACCGGTCGTGGGGCGGTCGAGCCCTCCCAGCAAAGTCAGCAGGGTTGACTTGCCCGAACCGGAAGGGCCGACGACCGCGACGAATTCGCCGCGTTCCACCGTGAAGGTGGCGTCTGCGAGGGCCGGGCGGCGCGTGCTCGCGCCTTCGACGCTCTCGTCTGTGGAGCGCGATGCGCCTTCGGAGAAGGTGCGGCAGAGATGGGAGCACTCGATGAGGGGCAGGGGAGGCCTCCGTGAGAACGCAGATGGGGCGTGGAACACGCGTTCCACGCCCCATCTGTTCTGCCTGCGCTGGAGCCGTCCCTCCACGGGTGTCGTTCCGGCCGCACTGCACGACGCACCTTGTTTGCGCGCCACAGCGCTTGCGCTGGCGGGCTTCGCCCGACTCACCCCACCAGATCGTGGAGCACGCGGTGGCCGTGATCCTGGAGGATCTTGCCGTCTCGCTTGTACATCTGGAAGGTGTCGCCCACCGCGTCTCCCGGGTGGCCATCGGCGAGATCGCTGACAGCGTCGCCCGCGCCAGACAGGTGGTTGCCGATCAGGTGCCCTGCTGTGCGCAGCGGTTCGGTGCCAAGTTTCACGGTGCTGCCCAGGGTCTCGGCCTGGCCACCGACGATGCCGCCGACGTGGTCGATCTGGTGCGTTGCACCTTCGGCCAGGTTGTTGACCTGCTCGTTGATGCCGTGGGCGGCGTCCTTCACGAACGCCTTGGGGTTCAGGGTCACCACGTCCTTGAGCAGGTTGAGGTCGGTGTGAACGGCCGTGCTCACGACCTTGCCGGCCACCTTGAGGGGCTCGGTCACCAGACCTGCGGCGTTGGACAGCGTCTTCCCGATTCCACCCAGAATGCTCATGTGTCTCTCCTCATCACCATCTGTCTCGAGCATCCTTCTCACGTGGCGACGATGAAAGTACACGGTCGATTTGTGAACGATGTGTGAAGGATGTTTCCGCGATGTTAACGTTCTGCGCGAGCCCCGCAGCGCTCGGGGAAAGGGGCGCTCTGGTCGCTCTTGTTGGAGGGGGGGGCACGAGGATTCCCGTGGGCCGAAGCGAACCTCACCGCACGCGGCACACGCGCGAGAGCGAGACCGCGAGCCAGGGCGCCCGTGGCAGGGAAGCCCTTTCGTGCTCGCCGTCCCACCGGCTCTTGCGCTCCAGCATCCCACGTGGAGATGCTGCGCGCGACAGGAGAGGGCAGGTAGAGACATGCACGACCACACCTACAGCCGTGGCGAGAGAATGCTGTTCGCCGCTGGCGATGGTCTCATGAACGCGCTCACGGC
The DNA here is from genome assembly GCA_010028905.1 of Pseudomonadota bacterium. NCBI lineage: Bacteria > Pseudomonadati > Pseudomonadota > Pseudomonadota bacterium. Next base: position 24,669 of record RGZZ01000004.1, read on the forward strand.
GCTGCTGCTGGGAGGGGCGTATCTGGCCCTCTCGTTCGCGCTCTTCGGGCTTGTGGTGGCGGCATTCGTCTGGGGCGGATACCACGACTCCATGCTCGAGGGGCAGTTCATGCGGTTCAGCGGTCTCTCGGCGCTCTATCTGGGAGCGCCCTTGCTCGGACTGGCCTGCGTCGGTCTCTTCGGCCAGCAGGCCTGGCGCACGATCTGGGGGGCGCCCGCCGCCTTTGAAGAGAAGCGCCTCAACCCGACCCTGGTGCTCGCGCTGGCCATCACGTGCTGCATGCTGACCGCGGCCGCGAATCTCTCGCTCGAGGGGCGATGGGGCACTGTGCCCGTTCGCCTGGCGCAGGCGCTCGACGTGGCGCCCACCGCCATCGCTGGCAAGAAGGCGCCGGCCATGTCGCCCGCGCGCGCGGCGGTCTCACGTCCGGCCGCCGCGGTCTCGGCTCCCCCGCCTGCCGCAGCGATGCCGCGGAGCGGTGCCGCCGCGCCCAACTGATCGCGGGGTTCGCTCCGGTTCAGGCACTTGATCGGTGAGTTCCGCATGACAAGCCAGATCTGCCCATGATCTTGCAGGAATTTCAATTTGCGCTTCGAAATCTTCCGGGAACACCGGAGGTCGACAGTGCTTACCCACCAGTACGTCTCGATGAAAGGCACCCGTCGCGGCATTCTCGTCAGCATCGCTGAGGAATGTCCGTTCGCTGACGGTCTGCTCGAGCTGCGCGCCGCCATTGCCGAGAAGCGCCAGTTCTTTGCCGGGTCTCCCGTCAGCCTCGATCTGGGGTGGCGCGAGCTGACGCAAGAGCACTACCTCGAGCTGATGCGCGTCTTGAACGAATCGGGCGTGAAGCTGCTCGGGGTCATCAGCAGCTCGCTCGCCACCCGCAGGCTGCTCGAGGGGCAGGGCATCAAGTGCATCATCGGTACCCTCGGGCTGGCCAAGCACGGCGGAAACGCCCGCGTGAAGGCGGAAGCCGCCGCGCGCCCGCCAGAGCCCCCTGCGCCTGTGGAACCACCGGCCGCCGAGGCCGCAGCCTCGGCCGATGTTGCCGAGACCGCGGAAGTCGCGGCGCCGGTCGAGCGCGCTGCCGCCGCGTCGCCGTCGCCCGCCGACGCAGACCCCACCCTCATGGTGCGCAAGACGCTGCGCTCCGGGCAGCGCATCCAGTTTGCGGGCAACGTCGTCGTCATGGGCGACGTCAATGCCGGCGCCGAGGTCGAGGCCGAGGGCGACGTGATCGTTCTCGGCAACGTTCGCGGCATCGTTCACGCGGGGTGCAAGGGCAAGGCAGACGCGGTTGTCGTTGCGCTCAACCTGCACGCTTCGCAGCTGCGCGTGGGCAATCTCATCGGCATGGTTGCCACGCAGAAGAGCTTTACCAACAACGCAGCGGTGATGGCGCGCATCCACGAGGGTTCCGTCGCCACCTGCCTCTACGGTCGCTGAAGGAGGGTCTCCCCATGGGCAAGGTCATCGTCATCACCTCCGGCAAGGGCGGCGTCGGCAAGACCACCGCCACGGCCAACATCGGTACCGGTCTGGCGCAGACCGGCAAGAGCGTGGTGCTCATCGACGCTGATATCGGGCTGCGCAACCTCGATCTGGTGCTCGGGCTCGAGAACCGCATCGTGTTCGACCTGGTCGACGTGGTCGAGAAGAAGTGCCGCACGGCGAAGCAGGCGCTCATCAAAGACAAGCGGAACGAGACCCTGTTCCTGCTGCCGGCGGCGCAGAGCCGGGACAAGGACGCCGTCAAGCCCGAGCAGATGAAGGCGCTGTGCGATGAGCTGCGCGAGCAGTTCGACTTCGTGCTCATCGACTGCCCCGCCGGTATCGAAGGCGGGTTCAAGAACGCCATCGCCGGCGCAGACGAAGCGGTCATCGTCACCAATCCGGAGGTGTCGGCGGTGCGCGACGCCGATCGCGTCATCGGGCTTCTCGAGGCGGAAGACAAGTGCAGCCCGTCTCTCATCGTGAACCGCATCAAGCCCGACATGATCCGCAAGGGCCAGATGCTGAGCATCGCCGACGTTCAAGAGATCCTGAACGTCAAGCTGCTGGGCATCGTGCCCGAAGACGAGAAGATCCTGCGGGCCTCCAACCGCGGCGAGCCGGCCGTGCTCGACAAGCAGTCGAAGGCGGGTCAGGCCTACCGAGAGGTCGTGCAGCGTCTCATCGATCCGGTCAACGCGCCGGCGGTGGTGCCGCCCCGTACCGAGAGCTTCTGGGCGCGCATGCGACGGGTTCTCGGCATGGGCGAAGAAGTCGCCCGTCAGGCCTGAGAGAGGAGCAGCACATGTTCAACTTCTGGGCAGATTTCATTCAAAAGCTGATGCGCAAGGACGACTCGGCGCAGATGGCGGCCGGTCGTCTCAAGGGCAGCGTGGTCCTCGACCGTCTGAGCCTCTCCCCCGCAACGCTCGACCAGATTCGCAATGACGTGGTGCGCAGCATCTCGCGCTACCTCATCATCGACGAGAACGCCATGACCCTCGCGGTCCAGGCGGAAGGTCGAACCGTGGCGCTGGCGGCCCAGATCCCCGTGGTGCGTCAGCGCGACGGGGGGGGCGAAGGCATGGTCGTGCACGAGACGCGCGAGCTGTTCCGCGTAGACACCGCACCCGCGGCTGAGGTCGGGCGCCGGGGAGGCGTCATGGCCATCGCCGAAGACCCTGTTGAAGATTCTGGTGAGTTCTTGATTCGACCAGATGGCAGTCGCTCCGCGCTGTCGCCCGAGGCCCGCGCCCGCGCGCGTGCCCTGCGCCGACGTCGGCAGAGCCGTCGCAGCGGGTTGTAGCCGCTGCAACCGACGTGGGTGGGGCAATCGCAGGTTGCTCTACCCCAGGGGTTCAATCGGGGCGTCCGGCAGCGGGCGCCCCGCTCTCGTTCTCACGGCGGCCCTTTCGAAGGCGGCTCACCACGGTGGGGCGGCCTCCACGCGCACCTCGTGTCCGCTCTCCGGATGGCGGAAGGCGAGTGAGGTGGCGTGCAGGAACAGGCGGGTCTCCCCGTCTCGCGGTGAACCATACAGGCGGTCGCCACGAATGGGGCAGCGCAGCCCGGTGGCCATGTGTACGCGCAGCTGATGGCTGCGGCCCGTGTGGGGCTGCAGCTCGACGTGCGTCGCGTCGATCACGCGATAGGTGGTGAGCGATGGCTTTCCGGAAGGGTCGGCGCGGTAGCCGCCGGCCCGATGCGGATCCGGGCCCAGCGCCAGCGCGATGGTGCCGTGACGCTGCGCGGGTTCGCCGTCGAGCCAGGCGTGGTAGACCTTGCGCACCTCCCGCTCCGCGAACTGCCGCTGCAGACGGGCGTGGGTCTGGGCGTCGCGGGCGAACACCACCAGTCCGGAGGTCTCCAGATCGAGGCGATGCACGGCGCGGGCGTCCGGATGTCTCTGCTGCAGGCGAGCCAGGAGGCTGTCGTGCTTCCAGTGCTCGCGCCCGGGAACCGTCAGCAGCCCAGGCGGCTTGACGACCACGAGAATGTGGGGGTCTTCGAGACGCACGTCGAGTGGGCACGCGTGTCGCGACAGCAACGCCCCCAGGAGCGGCTGGCAGCGGTTCTCGCATGCCCCATAGAAGACGCCGGGCTGGCGCTGGCCGTTCGGACTGGGCGGGCCATGCCACATCTCAGCCATGTCGAGGGGCGTCCAGCCGTTTCGTGCCGCGTGGTAGAGAAGCTTGGGCGCGCAGCAGTCGCCGGTGCCGGTAGGCAGGCCGTTGGGAAAGAGTGAGGCCAGCGACCATGGCTGGTCGGTCGACAGGGTTGCGTCGAATGCGGCGTGCATCTCGGCCTGCAGCGCCCGCGAGAGCTGGCGGCGCTCGCGCTTCACCGCGATGATCTCGTCCTGCAGGCTGGCCACGTGCTGCGTGAGGGGCGCCAGGGCCTGCTCGCGCGCCTGGCGGAACAGGCGTCGCTCGCGGCTGTCCCGGCGGCTCTCGTCATCGAGCGCTGCCGCCGCATGACCCGCCGCGCGCAGGGTCTGGCGCCGCGCCCTGGCGGCGGAGAGCCGCGCGTCCAGTGCTTCTTGTGCTGCGTCCCACGTCAAGCGTGTCTCGGCCAGCGCCGCGCTGGCGCCGTGATCATCGAGGCGCCGCAGGTGCGCCTTGAGGGCCTGCAGCCGTTCCAGCGTGGACGCGGTGGAAGGCGGCGGCTCGCCGCCGATGGGGGGGGCCCAGCCGCTCCGCGTGGCGCTTCCCTCCCAGAGACCGGAGAAGGCCTTGATGGCGGCGAGGCCTTGCGGTGTCTGCACGACGAGCACGCCGATCATCTTGCCTTCGCCTCCGGTGGGGAGCGATTCGATGATCTGGGAGAGGATCTGCTCTGCTCGGGTCGTGCGGGGAAGCGTCAGCCGCTGCCCGCTGACCGGGCAGCGGCCCTCGTAGAGGTATCGCACGCCACCCGGAGCAGCGAGGAAGGGCGGAAGGGGGCTGAGCATCAGGAGAGAGCGCCCGTCAGGGGGCGATATTCCTCAGCAGCGTGAACGTACGCGCGCCGGTTATTCCCAGTCCCGGCTGCTGCCCCCGCCGCTGAGCATCGCCATGATGCGCAGCAGGTGAACGAACAGGTTCAGGAAGTCGAGATAGAGGCTCAGCGTCGCGACGTTGATGTCGTAGGCCTGCCAGTTCATCTTGATCTGGTTGATGTCGTAGCCGATGAAGCCCGTCATCACGATGGTCACCACCGCGGAGATCATGAGCTGGTACATGGGGGTGTGGGTGATGAAGATGCCGATGAACGACGCGATGCACGCGCCGATGAGGCCCATCATCAAGAAGGTGCCCCAGCCGGAGAGGTCGCGCTTCGTGGTCATGCCGTACCACGACATGGCGCAGAAGATGGCGCCCGTGGCGCCGAGGGCGTTGTACACCACGGCGGTGCCATGCGTGTAGCCGATGGCCCACTTGATCATGGGGACGGTGGTGGCGCCAGACACGGCGGCGAACGCGTAGACCAGGAAGGGTGAGGCGGTGGCCGAGCGGCGGACGAACATGGCGGCCATCAGCAGAATGAACTCGACCAGGATCAGCCCGAGGTAGGCCGCCGGTGGCAGCGACCAGCCGGCGTAGGCGCCGCCGGCCGCAATGAGCAACGAGAAGCCGAAGTTCGAGAGCACGCGCTGCATGAACTGCGCCTGCTGGTCGCCGTGCTCGGCGCCTGTGCCCCATGAGCCCAGGGGGGTGGGAGATTGAGGTTGCACTGTGCCGGGATACATGGTGTTCTACCCTTTCTTGCGGCGCACGTGGGGCGCGCCTTCGTAATCGTCTGAAGCAGTGACGTATCCGGTTGTGAAAGGTTTCCAGCCGATCCGGCCACGTCCCTCTGACGTGCTCAGCGGCTCAGCTCGACGGCCTTGCTCAGCTGGGCGTCGCTGTCTGTGCCGAAGGGCTCGAGCGGGTTCTGCGGTACGGCGGCGTCGAGCTTGAGGCTGTCGAGGCGGTTTCGCAGAACCTGGCCGTCTGCAAGGATGTAGTACCCGCTGGCCACGGTCACCGTGGAGCCGTCGGAGAGCTCTTTCGATACCGTGGGCTGATCGCGCCAGACGGTGACTTCGCCCACCAGGCGCGCGTTCACGTTCTGGCGCAGCGCCGCCGCGAGCAGCACGCCGGCACCGCTGGTGTAGCGGTTCACGAGAACCACCACGGGGGCCTTGGTGAGCTGGGTTCCGTGGGTGCGCCGCACCTCGGAGCCCTTGCGGGTCACGAGCCTGGTGATCTCGACGCGGGGCCCGAGGAACACGCCGCCCACGTCTTGCGTGCCCACAAGCAGCCCCTCGTTGTTGCGCAGGTCGAGGATGATCTTCTTCACGCCATCCTTGTCGAAGGCGTCGATGACGCGGGAGAGCTCGAGATCCATGCGCTCACCCAGGTACTTGACCCGCACGTATCCGATCCCGTTCGGGAGGACTTTGTGCGAGATGTTCTTGGGATTCGGGTTGAGCCACACCCGCTCGACCTCAAACACGACGGGCGTGTGCTCGCCGGGACGATCGACGGTGAGCTTGACGCGCGTTCCCAGCGGGCCGCGCACCAGATCGGCCAGCTCGCGGTATGACAGGCCGATGACTGATCGCTCGCCCACCGCCACGAGCCGGTCGCCCCGCTTCAGGCCGACGGAGGCGCCGGGGAAGCCGTCGAGGAGCTCGAAGACGATGAAGCGGCCCTGCGGATCGGGACGCGGGTCGACGAGCAGCCCTACGCCGCCCTTGTCATACCCCTCTTGTTCAGCGGGGAGCATGTAGTGGTTGGGGGCGAAGAGCTCGGTGCCGTCGCTGCGCTCCTTGGTCAGCGCACGGGCCAGCGCCTGGCGCAGCACGAGGCCCTGGGCGGCAGCGTCGGGAACGGCCCGGGTCAGCCACCGCTCGAAGGCCGCAACGCGCGATGAAAGCGGGCCGGTCAAGGCGGGCGGTGCACCTGCGGAGGGGGTCTTGGCGCTGACGATCTTTGCCGCCGCCTTCTCGATGTTGGCGAGCAGCCTGTCTGTCGACACGTGGATGACGCTCGACGAGGCGATCCAGGGCAGGAGCTGGGTCAGGGCCGTTGCCCGCAGGGGTGTGCGGGTCTCGGCGAGGATAGGCCGCGCCTGCGCGAGCAGGGTGAGCAGGGCGGCGATGACGAGCAGAGCGTTGGTCGGGCGACGGTTGGACACGAAGACGTTCCCCCCAGTGATTCCGGCCCCGATGCCCTCGCCGTGCATCAGCAGCGGGTGAGAGGGTCGGGCGCAAGTCGGCGGGGGGCTTCTACGGGGCTTCGTGGGTTCCTCTTCAGGATGGCGCGCGTGTCCGAGCGCTTTCAGGCGAACCAGACCCGCTCACCGGCGAAGCGCTCCGCCACGGCATCCCAGGGGAAGTAGACGATGAGCTTGAGCTCGATGACCCGCCCCGTGGGCGGCATGCCGCCCCACCAGCCCTTGGAGGTGGCCTCGAACATCTCGCCGTAAAAGGCGCGCGCCCCCGCGTGCCCTTCCCAGCGCTGGCCGATGGGCACGATCTCGTAGGCGCAGTCGGGTGACACGGTGGCCAGCACCGCGTCGAGGTCTCGGCTCTCGAGGGCACGGCTGTGACGCGCCCAGGCCGAGCGTATCTGCTCGTGCAGCGCGGGAGAGGGCTCGAGGGCGAGACGTTGGTGGAAGGTGCTGTCGGGCATGGGGCCTCCTCGATTCGGGCTCAGGGGGCGTGGGGAACGGCGTCGTCGTGGAAGGCGTCGTGCAGGCGCCGGTAGAGCCCATCGCGCGCCAGCAGCGCGTCGTGGGTGCCGATCTCGGCGATGCGCCCGTGCTCGAGCACCACGATTCGATCGGCTCTGCGAACGGTCGACAGGCGGTGCGCGATGACGAACGTGGTGCGATGCTTCATCAGGGCCTCGAGACCTTCCTGGACGAGTCGCTCCGATTCGGGGTCGAGGGCGGCGGTGGCCTCGTCGAGCACGAGGATGCGGGGATCGGTGATGAGGGCGCGGGCGATGGCGACGCGCTGGCGCTGCCCGCCAGACAGCCCACGGCCGCGCTCGCCCACCGTGGTGTCATAGCCGTCGGGGAGCGCCTCGATGAATGCGTCGCATCGCGCGGTGCGCGCCGCGGCCCGCATCTCTTCATCAGACGCCTCGGGGCGGCCGTACTTGAGGTTGTCGCGCAGCGTTCCGCGAAAGAGCACGTTGTCTTGCAGCACGAAGGCGATCTGGCGTCGCAGCGAGTCGATGCGCACCGTGCGCAGATCGTGGCCGTCGATGCGGATGCTGCCCTCCTGCGGGTCGTAGAAGCGCGCCAGCAGACCGACGAGGGTCGACTTGCCGGCGCCGTTGTGCCCCACGATGGCCACCATCTCGCCGTGACCCACCCGCAAGCTCACCTCGTGTAGCACGGGCGCCGCGTCGGCGCGGTAGCCGAACGAGACGCGGTCGAGCTCCACCGTCTCAGAGAAGGGCGGGAGGGCGATGGCGTCGGGGGCGTCGTGCACCTCGCGCTCGCTGTCCTTGATCTCGAAGATGCGCCGCGCCGCGTGAAGGCCTCTGCGGAGGTTCGACAGGGTCTGGGTGATGCGTGACACCGGCGTGCTCGCCAGCATGATGTATCCCCAGAAAGCCAGAAAACCGCCCAGCGTCATGCGCCCGGTGCCCACCTCCCACGCGCCGTAGCCGATGACCACCACGATGCTCACGGTGGAGATGCACTCCACCGTGGGGTTCTGCGCCAGGGTCTGGCCCAGCACGCGCAGCGAGAGGTCGTATGCCTGCTGGCTGGTGCGCTTGTAGCGGGCGCTCTCCCAGCCCTCGCGTCGGCACGACTTCACCACGCGGATGCCGGCCACCGTCTCCTGCACCTGCGAGGCAAGGTCGTCGTGGGTGGCGTGCGAGGCCTCGATGAGCCCCTCGACCCGTCGGTCGGAGCGCGCGATGAGCCATGCCGTGAGGGGCGACAGCGAGAACGTGAGCAGCGTCATGGTGGGGTTCTGCGTCACCATGTAGGTGATGGCTCCCACCGCCACCAGGGTGTCGTTCAAGAGCAGGATCACGCTGGCGGCGAGCAGCTCGGTGACGAGGCGCACGTCATCGGTGAGGCGCACGATGATGTCGCCCATGCGCGCCTGATCGAACCACGACAGCGGCAGCATCTGCAGGTGTCGGTAGACGTCTTCGCGCACCTCGCGAATCGTGGAGTTGTTTCCCATGGCCATGGCGTAGGCCTGGGCGTAGGCGAAGGCCCCCTTCACACAGGCGGTGAGAACGAGCGCCGCCAGAGACACGTTGAGAACCCACATCTCCCCGCCGGGATGCGAGAGCACCCGATCGGTGAGCACCTTCAAGATGTAGGGCTGGGCCACGCTGGCCGCGTTGAGCACCAGCGTGGCGGCGACGCCAGCGACAAACCACGGCCAGTAGGGCTTCGCGTAGGGCGCGAAGCGGCCCACCAGGGCGCGCATCTCACGCCCTGACATGGGGGGAGACTTGGGGACGCTCTTGACGGGCTGGGCGATCATGACGGGCGCTGCGCCTCGGCGAAGAGCGCGGCGTACACGCCGCCTTCTTGCAGCAGCGAATCGTGGGTGCCTTGTTCGACCACCCGTCCGGCGTCGAGCACTACGATGCGGTCGGCGGCCCGCGCCACCGTGGCCCGGTGCGCGATCTCGATGACGGTGCGGCCCGCCGTGGCGGTGCGCAGCGAGGCCTCGAGGGCGGCTTCAGCCAGGGGATCGAGGCTGGCCGTGGCCTCGTCGAGCACGGTCACCCGAGGGTCGGCGAGCAGCGTTCGCGCCAGGGCGACGCGCTGGCGCTGGCCTCCGCTGAGGTTCGCGCCGCGCTCGTTGACCATGTGGTCGTAGCCGTCCGGCAAGGTCACGATGAAGTCGTGGGCGCCCACCACCTTCGCGGCCGCCGCGATCTCGTCGTCGGTGGCGCCCTCGCGGCCGTAGCCGATGTTGTCGCGGATCGTTCCGCTGAACAGGAAGACCTCTTGCGCCACGAGCCCCACCTCGGCGCGGACCGTGTCGAGGGGCAGCGTCTCGATCGCGGCGCCGTCGAGGGTGATGTGCCCCTGCGCGCAGCTGTAGAAGCGGGCCAGCAGGTTGGCGAAGGTCGATTTCCCGGCACCGTTGCGTCCCACCACGGCGACGCGTTCCCCGCGCGCCACCGCGAGGGTCACGCCTCGCAAGGCCTCTGGTCGATCATCACGATAGCGCATGTGCACGTCGTCGAACGCCAGGGATGCTCCACGCGGTCTGGCGCCCGCCGATGCCAGCGCGTCCGGCGCAGGCAGGGGGGCGTTTCCCACGTGTGGGGTTGCGGCGTCGGCGGCGTGACCCGGCGCGCGTGGCGCGGGGCTCGCTTCGACCGGCGTGTCGAGCAGGGCGAAGAGCCGCGCCCCCGCGCTCACCCCGCGGCTCACCACCGCGGTGGTCTGGGGCAGGCGGTTGATGGGGGTGGTGGCCAGCAGCATGTAGGCCCAGAAGGCAAGCAGATCGCCCAGGGTCAGCTGGCCGCTCATGATCCGCAGGGCGCAGTACCACATCACGATGGCGATGGCGCTCGTGGCCAGCACCTCCATGATGGGGTTCTGGGTGGCGGTGAGGCGCACGAGCTGCATGGCGTGACGGAAGGCCTCCTGGTTCTTGCCGCGGAACCGCTCGCTCTCGTCGCCCTCGCGGTTGAAGGCCTTCACCTGCTTGATGCCGCTCACCGTCTCGTGCACGTGGCTGGTGAGCTCGCTCAGCTGCTCGTGGGCGTCGTCGGTGGCCTTGGTGAGGCGCCGCGCGTACCGCCGCACCACGATGCCGGCCGCGGGGGTGACGATCATGGCAAGAACCGTGAGCTGAACGTCCTTGGCGATCATGAACGCCAGCGAGGTGACGAGCACGATGGTGTCGTTCGTGATGACGAGCAGGCCGGTGGTGAGCAGCTCGGTGACCATGCGAAGATCATCGGTGAAGCGCGTGATGAGCTCGCCTGAGGTCTGACGGTCGAACCACGCAATCGGAAGGCGCATCAGATGGTCGTAGGCGTGCTCGCGCAGGCCGCGCACGCAGCCCTGGCTGGCGCGGTTGAGGAGGATGCCCTGCAGCCACGTGAACAGGCCCTTGAGCAGCGTGGCGCCGAGCATGGCCGCGAGCAGCCACGCCAGGAAGCCGTAGCGCCCCGTGAGCCCGGAAGCGGTCAGCACGTCATCGGTGAGTGTCTTCACGAGCAGCGGTCGCACAAGATTGGCCACGTTCAGCACCACAGAGGCAAGCACGGCCGCCGCGAAGAGCCCTCGGAAGGGCCGCCCGTAGCGCGCGAGGCGACCGAGTACGTGGAGGGCGCCCGATGTGGGCGGGGGTGGCGGTGTGGAAGTGGGCATGGCGGCGTTGACCCGCATTCTACGCGTCCGCGCGGAGGCCTGTCAAACGCGGCCGGGAGGCGCCGCGGGCTTTCGGGCGAATCTCGAGGGGTGCGTCGCCTCGCCATCGCCATCGGCCTCGTCGTGCTCTTCGTCGCGTGCGTGCACCCCACGGTGTTCGACTACGACGTCTGGTTCGATCTCGCGATGGGCGAGCACATCGCGCGCACGGGCGAGATCGTGCATCACAGCGACTGGGTGTGGCCGAACGACCGACTGCCCCAGCCGTGGTTTCCCAACGATGAGTGGGGATTCTGCGTGCTGGCCCACGCCGTGCACCACGCCTTCGGGGAGAGCGGGCTCTCGCTGCTGCTCACCGCGCTTCCGGCCTGGGGCTGTCTGGTGCTGGGCACGCTCACGGCCCGCAGGCGGGGCGCGGGATGGGGAGGGGCGGCGCTGGCGGCGGTGCTCGGCGCGCTGCTGCTGCAGTCGCGGCTCATGCCGCGTCCCCAGCTGATCACCGACCTCTTCCTGGCGGCGTTCGTCTACATGGGTGAGCGTGAGCGCACTCCGCCATGGGCCTACGCCGCGCTCATGCTGGTGTGGTGCAACCTGCACGCCGGCTGCTTCATCGGCGTGGCCTGGCTGGGCCTGCGCATGGTGGCCGATCTGATCGCCGGCGTGGTCGAGAGGGCGCGTGCCGCGCGGGAGAGCACGGGTGCCGAGGAAGGCGACCGCGCGGTCGACGCGAACGCGGCGCGTGGGCTGCTCGGCCTGTCGGACGGCGCCGTGTCGCTTCTGCGCCGCGACGCGGGAGCCCTCGCCCTCACGCTCGCCGCCACCGTCTGCTGCCCCGCCGGATTCTGGCTGGCCGTCTATTTCGTCGACCACATCTTCGTTCACAACCGCGGCCTTCAGCTCATCGCCGAGTGGGCGCCGGCGGAGCTCGGTCGCAATCCCCTGACGCTCTTCGTCGCCCTCGAGATCGCGGGCCTGGCCGCGCTGGGCGTGGCGCGAGGGCTGCGCCTTCGTGACGTGCTTGTGTTCGTGGTGTTCGCCTGGGCGGCGAAGTCGCGCAGCCGCTCGTGTGGCGAGCTCGTGGCCACCAATCAGGCCACCCTCGCCCTGGGGCTGTCGGCGCTGGGCGCCCTCGCGCCCGAGCTTCTGCGCCGCGCGTTGGCGCGCATATCGCCACGCGCCTTCGCCATCCTGGCGGCCGTGGCGGCGGCCGCCTGCCTGGTCTGGCTGGCGCCGCAGCGGCTGCCCCTGCGGGCCGCGCGCTACGCCTATCCAGACGAGGCGCTGGCGTTCATCGCCCGTCGTGGGCTGCCCACGACCGTCTTCAACACCTTTCACTTCGGCGGCTACATGACGTGGCGCGCCCGCCCCGCCTATCGGGCGTTCATCCACGGCTTCGACCCCACCTATGACGAGCAGCTGTTCGACGACTACATCGTCATCAGCCGCGGGGGGCGCGAGGCCAACGCGACCCTCGATCGCTGGGGGGTGCAGGTGATGCTGGTGGGCTACGGCCAGCCCGATGACATCACCGGGCAGCTGCTCACCTGGCTGCAGGTCGACCCCGGATGGAAGCTGGTGTGGTTCGACGATACCGCCCTCGTCTACGTGCGGCGCACTTCCGCGTTCGCTTCGCTTCCCGCGTTCGACACGCTTCGGCCGGGCGCCGCCACCCCATGGGAGATCACCGACTCGCGTGTCCGGGCCGATCTGGTTCGCGCTGCGCGGGAGATGCCTTCGGTGCGCGGGCTGTGCGGGCTGGCTGACGCGCTGGCGGCGGCGGGCGATGGCGCGGGTGCGTCGCAGGCCTGCGCGCGGGCCATCGCCATCGATGCCGAGCATCCCCTGCCGCATTCGACGCTGGGGCGACTCAAAGTCGGCGCGGGCGATCTCGAGGGCGGCAAGGCCGAGCTCGAGACGGCGTGGAGGCTTGCGCCCTCGGCGTCTCTGGCCTACAACATCGCGCTGGCGGAGGCCAGGGCCGCGCATGTCGATGAGACCACCCGATGGCTGGGCGAGGCGCTGCGCCTCGACCCTGCCTTCACGCCGGCCCGGGACCTGGCGCGCAAGGCGGGTCTCAGCGTTCCCTGAGGCATGAGGGGGCGTGATGCATGAGGGAGGGCGCTTCCGCCGGGCTCAGGGGCGCAGCACGGCCTCCGCGTCCTTCTCGAGCGCGTCGAGCAGCTCGTTGGGCGTGCCGTACACCTGCACCCGTGCGTTCCCCGTGGGCCAGGCACGGCGCAGCGAGGGCGGCATGGCGTCGAGGGTGGGGGTGATGAATACGGTGGGATGCCCCGTGGAGAGGGCCACGCCCGCCTCGACCCACATGCTGGAGGGACGCGGGGCTGATTCGCCCACGTAGAACACGCATCGACGGGCGTTGCGCACAGCGGTGACGTCGCGCAGCAGCGCTTCGGCGGGCTTGTCGTGGCCGACGTCGTCGCGGGGCTTGAGCCCCTCGCAGAACGAGGTTCGCTCCCCCAGGCTGTCGCGCAGGGCGACGGTGAGCCGCTTCAGAACCGCCTGCGACTGGGCGTAGCGCAGCTCGTCGAGATGGCTCATCAGGCAGCCGATGAAGGCGTCGGTCTTCGGCTCACGACGAGGCGTGGTCGATACGCCGCGCTTCAGGCTGACCAGGGTGCCGTGCAGGGCGGCAAGGGGGTCGGGGCCCTCGAGGATGGCCACCTGCCCGCGGTAGGTCTGGTCGGCGTCGCGCAGGAACCAGGGCAGGTCCTTGCGGCTGGTCACCAGATAGACGCTGGGGCACCCCGTGGCCAGGGCCACCCCGGCGGCCACCAGGGCGTCTTCGGCCGCGGTGTTCGGACCCAGCCGCATGGTGAAGCCCTCGGCGTATCCGAACGGCGCGAAGTCGAGCTGCACGTGATGCGGGCTCTGCAAGCGCGTGTAGCGCGTCTCGCCAAGCACCCACTGGCCAGGCTGCAGCTCACCGCGCGAGAGGAACCCTTCCACGGCGACGATGTGCGAGGCGAAGCCCTCGACGGGCGTGGGCGAGGGCGATGGTTCTGCCGCGGGAGCAGGGTCGGCCGACGGGTCTGCCGCGGGTGCGGGGTCGGCCGACGGGTCTGCCGAGGGTGCGGGTTCGGCCGCCGATGGGGCCGCCGATGGGGCCGCTGAAGCTGCGGGTGCGGGCGCCGCGGCGATCTGCACGGGAAACCCGATGAGATGAAGGGCGCAGAGCCCGAAGACGGCAGTGAGCAGCGTGAGAAGGCGCGTTCGCATGGAGGGCGGCTTCGCCCGCGCCGGGCCAGCCTCCTCTGCAGGACGCGAGCCGGGCTTGCAGACACGCAGGACATCGAAGCGGCCGCGAGAAAGCCGCCTCTCTCTGAACGCCCGCACAGCGTCCGCGCGTGCGGCCCACGCATCGATGCAGGGCGTTCGCACCGTCGCCGAGGAGGGAACCGCATGTCTTCGAACGCACTCTCGAACCACCTCAAGGAGGCCGTCGCGGCCATTCGCCGCATCGCCGCCGCCGCGCCATCCACCGCACCCGCCAGTGCCGAGAGCTGGCATCCGAAGGTCGGCCTCATCCTCGGATCGGGGCTGGGCGATCTCGCCAACGAAGTCGAGAACGCCGTGCGCATCCCGTATTCGTCGATTCCGCACTTCCCGTCGTCCACCGTGCACGGGCACTCCGGAACCCTGGTGCTGGGCACCCTCGAGGGGCGCAACGTCATGATCTACCAGGGGCGCGTGCACTTCTACGAGGGCTACACCATGCAGCAGATCACGTTCTCTGTGCGCCTGATGAAGGCCATGGGGGCTGACACCATGCTGGTGACGAACGCGGTGGGTGGAATCAGCGAGTTCCTCATCCCGGGCGATCTCGTGGTGATTCGCGACCACATCAACCTCATGGGCACCAACCCACTCATCGGCCCGAACGACGATTCCATCGGCCCCCGCTTCCCGCCCATGGTCGACGCCTACGACCCCGCACTGCGCCAGTACGCGCGCGACGTCGCAAAGTCGCAGGGCTTCGAGATCCGCGAGAGCGTGTACCTGGCCCTCACGGGCCCGAGCTATGAGACCCAGGCCGAGATCAGGGTCTTCAAGCAGATCGGGGCCGACACCGTGGGCATGTCGACGGCGCCGGAGGTCATCGTGGCGCGTCACAGCGGCCTGCGGGTGCTGGGCATCTCGTGTGTGACCAACGCGCTGCACGGCGGCTACGAAGAGGCCGGTCACGAGGCCGTGGTCAAGCAGGCCAAGGAGACCGGACCGCGCTTCATCGGCCTGGTGCGCGGCGTTCTTGCCAACCTTCCCGCCGCGGCGCCCGCGGCGGCCCACTGAAAGGAACATTGCATGCGCGCCATCGACGTCATCCGCAAGAAGCGAAACCGAGAGGCCCTCACCCGGGAAGAGCTGGCCTTCATGTGCAACGGCACCGCCGACAAGAGCATCCCTGACTACCAGGTCAGCGCGTTTCTCATGGCGGCCTATCTCAATGGCATGACCGAGCAGGAGACGGCCGATCTCACCATGTGCATGGCCGAGTCCGGCGAGCAGATCGATCTGTCCGGCATCACGGGGGTGAAGGTCGACAAGCACTCGACGGGGGGCGTGGGTGACACCACCACCCTGGTGCTCGCGCCGCTGGTGGCCGCGTGCGGCGGGCAGGTGGCCAAGATGAGCGGGCGCGGGCTGGGGCACACCGGCGGCACCCTCGACAAGCTCGAGTCGATTCCGGGCCTGAGCACGAGCTTGACCCGCGAGCAGTTCCTCGATCAGGTGAAGCGCATCGGCATCGCCGTCATCAGCCAGACCCCGACCCTGGTGCCGGCCGACAGCAAGTTCTACGCCCTGCGCGACGTCACCGCCACGGTCGACAGCATCCCGCTCATCGCCAGCTCGGTGATGAGCAAGAAGATCGCGGCCGGCGCCGAGGCCATCGTGCTCGACGTGAAGTGCGGCCGCGGCGCGTTCATGCAGACCCATGAAGACGCCCGCAAGCTGGCCCAGGCCATGGTCGACATCGGCCGCCATCTCGGGCGTCGCGTGAGCGCCATCATCACCGATATGGAGACGCCGCTGGGCGCCTACATCGGCAACGCCCTCGAGGTCGAGGAGGCGGTGGAGATCTTGCAGGGCAAGCACGCGGGCACCCCGCTGTGGGAGGTCTCGCTCGTGCTGGCTGGGCATCTTCTGGCCCTGGGCGGGCTCGCTCTCGACCCCACCGAGGGACGGGCGAAAGCCGAAGAGGCCTTGCGCAGCGGCGCGGGGCTGAAGAAGCTGCGTGAGATGATCGAGGCCCAGGGCGGCGACGGCCGCGTCACCGAAGACCTGGGGCTGCTTCCCAAGGCGCGGGTGCTCGTCGACGTGATGGCGCCGCGCGAGGGCTGGCTCGCGGCGGTCGACGCCCTCGACATCGGCGAGGCGGCCAACCGCCTGGGCGCGGGGCGCGCCAAGAAGGAAGACAGCGTCGACCCGGCCGTGGGCGTGGTGCTCAAGGCGCGGGCCGGCCAGCATCTGAAGGCGGGCGACGTGCTCGCCACCCTGCACGTCAACGACGAGTCGCGCGTTG
>RGZZ01000005.1 GCA_010028905.1 Pseudomonadota bacterium
GATGGCGTCGAGGGCGAGCGAGATGATGCCCTGCTTCTTGAACATCCAGCCGACGCACCCGCTCTCGCCGAGATTGCCGCCGTACTTCGAGAACAGGTGGCGCATGTCGGCCGCGGTGCGATTGCGGTTGTCGGTTGCCGCGTCAACCATGATGGCCACGCCGTGAGGACCGTAGCCCTCGTAGGTGATCTCCTCGAAGTTGGCCCCGTCGCCGCCTCCCGTCGCCTTCTCGATGACGCGCTTGATGTTGTCGGCGGGCATGTTCACCTCGCGGGCCCGCAGAATGGCGTTCTTGAGCGAGAAGTTGGCGGCCGGATCACCCCCGCCGCGCCGCGCGGCAAGGAAGATCTCCTTGGAGACCTTGGTGAACATCTTGCCCTTCTGGGCGTCGACCTTCGATTTCTTGACCCGGATGTTGTGCCACTTCGAATGTCCGGACACGACCGTCTCTCCTTCTCGAGGTTTGCCTGGTTCTTGGGATGGATGCCGCTCTCTTCCTGTCTCAGGGAGGGCTGGCGGGACAAGGGGGAATGGGAAGGGAGAGGATGAACGCAGCGCCCCCGCTCGCCGTGCCCTCTACCCGCACGTCGCCCCCATGCGCCTGGGCAAAGGCGCGCCCCGCCACCAGCCCCAGGCCAGCGTTCTCGCTGGACGCGCGCGTGGTGTAGAACGCCTCGAAGATGCGCGCGCAATCCTCTTGCGCCACTCCCGGTCCGCTGTCGGCGACCACGATCTCGATGACCGATCCGGAGGTGCGGGTGGTCACCTCGAGCAGTCGGTCCCCCGTGGTGAGCATCGCTTCGATGGCGTTGAGCACGAGGGCGAGCACGGCATGGCGCAAGGCGCTCACGTCGACCACGATGCCAGGGAGGTGCGCGTCGAGTGAGACGCTCACGCGAATGCGGTTGCGCTTCGTGAGGTACTCTGTGAAGGCGAGGACATCATCGACGATCGGGCCCACCTCGACGGCCACGGGGGCGGCGCGATCGACGCGGCAGAAGCGAGCCAGCCGTCCCACGAGGTCGCGACAGCGCTGGGCGCATCCCTCGATCTCCTTGATGTCTTCGAGCGCTGTGCCGCTCATGCTCTCTTGCAGCAGCTGTGCGTAGCCGAGGATGCCGGTGAGCGGATTGTTGATGTCGTGGCACACGCCGCGCACGAGTGACAGGGCGGCCCCCGCTCGATGCGACGCGACAGCGAGCCGGGTCACGCGCGCCAGCTCCTGCTGTGCGAGATCGCGCTCGAGACACGCCTGCCGCCCTTCCCGGATCAAGGCGCGCACCGCTGTGGTCTGCGCCGACAGCAGAAAGATCCGCGCCAGTGCGGCTTCCTCGTCGATGACGTCGCCTTCGACCGTTTCATCGGCCCCGTTCCGCAAGGCTTCGAGGGCGCGCTCCGGCGCCCCCGAAGGGGCCAGCGCGACCACGACGGCTGTGGGGTGTGCCTGTCGCACCGCAGAGAGAAGCGCGGAAACCTCGATGTTCGCCGTTCTGAGGTCGGCGATGATGGCGTCGGCGGGCACGGCCGCGATCCGGGCCACCGCTTCGGTCGCGGCGAGCACCGTGACAGACGGGGGCGCAGACGGCCCCAGTGCCGCGCGGGCGGATGCTTGCTCGAGGGGCGTGATGAACAGCAGGTGCATGGGTCGTGGGGGCTTCTACGCGTCCGAGATGCCTCCTTTCGCTCACAGAGGCGGTGGCTCTCTCCTCCCTCCCCGTCTGCAGGAACCCTTGCATCGTGTGCGAAGAGAAAGCGCCCTATGAAGCACCTGAACCGTCGATTCCTGCTCGTTCTCGCCTCGCTGATCGTGCTCGCCGTGCCCGCGCGCGCCTACGAAGACTATCTCTTCAACTTCAGCATCAAGGGTCCGAAGGGCTGGCTCGCCATGCCCACGGCCAGCGTTCCCGGCACCTACCGCTTCGGCTGGACGTCTCCAGAGTGGGGAATGCCAAAGGCCCGCAACGTCTGGGGGTCCACCATCAGCGTGTTCGTCCAGGACACCGAGGGGCACACCGCACAAGACCTGCTCGAGAAGAACGTCGCCGTCATCTCGGGCAAGACCGAGGTCAAGCCGGATCCGCGCGCCAATCTTCGCGTCGTGAAGCAGCAGACCATCACGGTCGACGGCAATCCGGGGTTCGTGATGGAGGTGCTGGGAAACGGCACGGGTTTTGCCATCTCGGTGCCCGTCGACCCGAAGGCGAAGAACCCGTTCAAGATGGTGCCCACGCGTCAGCGCTGGTTCTGCGTGGTGAAGGGCAAGAACCTCATCGGGGTGCTCAGCACCTGCCCCGACAGCCTCTACAAGAAGTATGCGCCGACGTTCACCGCGACCGAGAAGACGCTTCAGGTGCGCTAGTACGTCAACCGAATGACGCTCCCGCGCTCGCAGTGCCGTGCACGCCCATCGCTCAGCACACTCGCGAGCGCTTTTCTTTTGCTGGCGCTGATATCGGCTGCTGGCGCCAGTCCGCCTGAAAAAGAGGTGTGTCTCACGCTCAGCACTGACCCGCCTGGTGCAGCTGTGTTTCTCGTGACTGGGTTCTGGGCGATTTTCGCCTGGTCGAACGGCTGGGGGGCGGAGCCACCGGAACCGTCTACCGCGGTGTGCCCGTGAAGGCTGTGAAAGAAGATTCTGGCCTGTCGAGCGTGGCCGTGAAAGTGCTCTCGCCGGAGCTGTCGTCTGATGACGTGTTTCGACGGCGCTTCGAGCGTGAGGCCCGCCTGAGCTTGTCCCTGAAGCACCCCAATCTGCTGCGGGTCATCGATGCCGGCGCACATGACGGCCTCCTCTACCTGGTGATGGACCTCATCCAGACCGGTTCGGGAGGCTGGCGTCCAGGCGACGGCGTGCTGAGCCCACGCGCCACGCTCGATGCGCTTGCGCAGGTCTTCGCCGGCGTGCAGGCGTTGCACGACGCGGGCATCGTGCACCGCGACCTCAAGCCAGAGAATGTCTTGTGGACCCGAGCGCGGGCTGGCCAACGTGTTGCGCAGCTGCTCCGGCGCCGTGCAGGGGGGGCATGAGCGTGCTGCGGCGGCCTGCCCCCCCCGTTGGGGTGAGACAGTGTGCGAAGCGCGTTGATCTCGCGACGCAGCCGACGCGTGAAACCTTCGTCTCGCACGGTTGCTCTTCAACCCCACCTGGACCAGGCCCCCTTGCGTGCGCTCGCTGCGATGAGAGACGTTGCTTCTCTCGCGCGGCTACGGCGTCATGCGATAGAGCATGCGCGCGAAGGGAATCGTCTCGCGAATGTGGTCGAGCCCACAGATCCAGGCCACCACGCGCTCGATGCCCATGCCAAAGCCGGCGTGCGGTACCGAGCCGAAGCGGCGCAGGTCGAGGTACCACGTGAACGCCTCTTCCGGGAGCTTGTGCTCGTGGATGCGCGAAAGCAGGGCGTCGAGGTCGTCCTCGCGCTGGCCGCCGCCGATGATCTCGCCGTACCCCTCGGGTGCGAGCAGGTCGGCGCAGCGGGCCAGCTCGGGACGCTCGGGGTTGGTCTTCATGTAGAAGGCCTTGCACGCGATGGGGTAGCTGTGCACGAACACCGGGGTCTCGAACGCCTCGGCCAGCACGGTCTCCTCATCGCCGCCGAAGTCGTCTCCCCACTTCACGTCCTTGCCCTTCTCTTGCAGCAGCTTGATCGCGTCGTCGTACGAGAGCCGCGCAAACGGTGCCACCACCTTCTCGAGACGAGCGGTGTCGCGCTCGAGCACCTTGAGCTCGGCGGCGCGCTTCTTCAGGACGCGCTGCACCACGTACGAGACGAACTGCTCCTGCACGGCCATGTTCTCTTCTTGCTCGCAGAAGGCCATCTCCGGCTCGATCATCCAGAACTCCATGAGGTGACGGCGCGTCTTCGACTTCTCGGCCCGAAAGGTCGGCCCGAAGCAGTACACCTTGCCGAAGGCCATGGCGGTGGCTTCGTTGTAGAGCTGTCCGCTCTGCGAGAGGAAGGCGTCGCTGTCGTCGACATACTTCGTCTTGAAGAGATTGGTGGTGCCCTCACACGCGTTGGAGGTGAGAATCGGCGCGTCGACCCGCAAGAAGCCCTGCTCGTCGAGCCAGTCCTCACACGCCTTGATGATTTCGTGTCGAATGCGCAATATGGCGTGCTGACGCGAAGAGCGCAGCCAGAGATGGCGATGATCCATCAAGAAGTCGACGCCGTGGTCCTTGGGCGTGATGGGGAAGTCTCTCGAGTCTCCGATCACCTCCACGTCGCGCACCGCGAGCTCGAAGCCCCCTGGGGCACGGCTGTCTGCGCGAACCTCACCCGTGACCACCAGCGAGGTCTCCTGCTGGAGCGCGCCGAGCGATTCGAACAGCTCAGGGGTCACGTCGTTGCGTCCGGCGACCCCCTGTATCTGCCCGGTCCCGTCTCGAAGGATGAGGAAATGGACGTTCTTGCTCGATCGCTTGTTGCGCAGCCACGTGCGCAGGCGCACGAGGCTTCCCTCATGAGCGCCCACGCCCTCGATGGTGGAGTACGGCGGAAGGGTCTGGACGGTGATGTCGGACATGGCTCTCCTGGAATGCGTGGAATGGCGGGCGGCGCTTCGGCAAGGGCGTTGCGCACCCCTGTGACGCGGGGGTCTATTTCTTGTTCGAGACGCGGTTGTCCCGACGGGTCACGACGAGAAGGCACTCCTGGGCCTCTTCGCAGTCCGGCTTGAGGTCGAGGGCCTTCTTCCAGGCGTTGCGCGCCTGCACCCCAAGACCTCGCGCGTGGTAGATGCGACCCATCAGCACGTACCCGTCGACCAGACAGGGGTCGATCTGCAGCGCCTTCTTGATCTCCTTGAGCGCGGCATTGTGGTTTCCCAGCTCGAAGTACGCCTGCGCCAGGCCCTTGTGCAGAACCGACGATCGTGCGTCGTTCTTGAGGGCCTCCTTGTAGCAGGCAATGGCATCTTCCCAGCGGTTGTTGCGCCCGTGCACCAGCGCCAGCGACGCCATGGCCTCGGCGTTCTGGGGCTCGAGCTCGAGCACGCGCTCGAACATCTCCTGGGCCTCGCGCTCCCGGTTCTGCTGCAGGTACAGCGAGCCCAGGAGAACGTAGGTCTCGGTGAAGCTGGGCTCGAGTCGCAACGCCTCTTCGAGACGGGTGACGGCTTCGTCGACGTACCCACGGTGGGCAAGCGAGTGGCCCAGGTTGTAGAGGGCGTCAGGATTGGTGGGTGAGAGGCGCGTGGCCCGTCGGAACTCGACGATGGCCGGATCGAGCCAGCCCAGATGCATGTAGACAACGCCCAGGTTGATGTGGGTGCGCGCAAAAGAAGGGTCGAGCTTGATGCAGGCCTTCAGCTCGTCGACGGCGGCGTGCAGCTCACCCAGCGAGAGATGGATCACGCCTCGCAGGTTGCGGGCATCGAGGTGATACGGATTGACCTTGAGGATCTTCTCGATCTGGGACTGGGCCTTCTTGTACTTGCCCTGCTCGACGTAGGCCTCGGCCAGGGACAGCCGCAGCTCCCAGTCTTCCGGGTTCAGCTGCAGCGCTTCCTGCCAGTACTTGATGGCCGTGGCGTACTCTTCTTTCTGGAAGTAGGCCAGTCCGAGGTAGAAGAGGGCTTCTTCGCAAGCGGGCCCGAGCTCGAGGGCCATCTTGAAGAAGTGGATGGCGCGTTCAAGGTCGCCTGTCTCGGCATATGCGACGCCGAGATCGAGCCGCACCTCAGCGTGCTCGCGGTCAAGTGCCGCAGCCTGGAGCCACGCCTTGATCGCCTCGTCGAGCTGCCCCTTCTCGCGATGCGCCCGCCCCATCTGGAGGCTGCTCTCAAACGAGTGCGCCTTCTGGTACGGGAACAGACTGATGACCTTCGAGTCTGCGCTTCGTACCCGACCGCCCTCGTCTTCCATGCGAGCCGTTCGCGCCTTTCGCTGATCTGGGCCTGGGGCGTCTGCCGTCAGGCGAGGGCCGCCGACACGGCGTCGATGGAGCCCACGAGGTCGTAGGGGTGCGCGCCCGTGATGCGCACGTTCTGGAACTCGCCCACGCGCGCTCCACGACCGTTCACGAACACGGTGCCGTCGATCTCGGGTGCGTCGGACTCGGTTCGACCGAGGTACCGCGCGCCTGCCGGGAACTTCACGATAGCGCGCCCGATTCCTGCCTCAGCCTCGCCGCCACGGCTCTCCGGCGCGTCTGGGCGCAGGTCGGCACCGGGCACTTCCTGGTCGATGAGAACGCGGATGGTCTTTCCGATGCGGGCCGCATTGCTCTCGTGGGAGATGCGCTGCTGCAGCTCGTAGGCGCGCTTGAAGCGGCGGCGCTTCACCCCGTGGGCCACCTGGCCCTTGAGCAGCGCGGCGGGCGTGCCCTCTTCCTTGCTGTACGTGAAGACGCCCACGCGGTCGAAGCGCACATCGCCCATGAAACCGAGCAGCTCTTCAAAATCGTCTTCGGTCTCCCCCGGGTAGCCCACGATGAATGTGGTGCGAAGCGTGATGCCGGGCACCTTCTCGCGCAGCTTCATCATCAGCTCGGTGTAGAACTTCCGATCGCCGGGCCGCGACATGGCGCGGAGCACCCGGCCGCTGGCGTGCTGCAACGGCATGTCGATGTACTTGCAGACCTTGGGGTTGCGCGCGATGACGTCGATGGTGGCGTCATCGAGCGACGTGGGATAGGCATACATGACGCGAAGCCATTCCACGCCGGGCACCTCGGAGAGACGGTCGAGAAGCTCTCCCAGGGCGCGGCGCCGATACAGGTCGCGCCCGTAGTCGGTGATGTCCTGGGCGATGAGCACCAGCTCCTTGGCTCCTCTGGCTGCGAGTCGCGTGGCTTCCTCCACGATCGACTCCATGCTGCGCGAGCGGAACCCCCCGCGGATGGTGGGGATGATGCAGAACTTGCAGGTGTGGTTGCACCCCTCCGAGATCTTGAGGTAGGCCCAGTGACGGGGTGTGGAGACCTGGCGCTCGAGGACCTGCTCATAGTCGATGCGCTCCTCGGTGAAGGCCAGCGCCTTGCCGCCTTCGAGCGTCTTGTCGATGATCTCGTCGATGCGCGGAAACTCGTCGGTGCCTATCCAGACGTCGACCTCGGGCATCTCCTTGGGCAGCTCGGCGCGGTAGCGCTGCGAAAGGCATCCCGTCACGGCAAGGAGCTTGCAGTCACCCTCGCTCTTGTAGCGTGCGAGCTCGAGGATGGTCTGAATGGATTCCTCCTTGGCCGATCGCACGAAGGCGCACGTGTTCACGATGATCATCTGAGCCTCGCCGGGCGTCGCGATGGCCTGATGCCCGCGCTGGTCGAGACGGCTCATCATGATCTCGGAATCGACGAGGTTCTTCGGGCATCCGAGGCTCACGAGATGGTAGTTCACGGTGCGGCTTCCCCTTGCGAAATCAGCCCGCAGTATAGCACTTCACGCGTCAAGTTGCAAATCTGGCGAGCAGCGTGGGGGTGACGTGACGGCGGTCACGGTCTGTCTGCCGCTGTTTGAGGGCCATCACGGTGCGCGCCGTGGAGAAGGCGTATCGTGAAGACATCGAGAGAAGAGAGCTGTGAGGAACGAAACGTGAGAACCTTCGAGGCCATCGTCGAGACCCAGGTGCGTCAGATCAACCGGCGTGAGGCCAGTCGCTACCACATGACGCCTGCGCAGATGGGCATCGGCCTGTCGTCAGAGCCTGGCGCCGAGGTGCTCGACTACAGCCACGGCGGTCTGCGCCTGCGCACATCGACGCCGCTGGCCGAGGGCACACGACATCGCTTCACGGTGAGCCTTCCCTGCGCAGCATCGCGCGACATCACCTTCCAGGTGCGCTGGTCGAAAGGCTGTGAATGTGGCCTGGAGGCCGTCAACACCCCGGAGGTGCCAGAGGCGGTGCGCCTGATGACTGAAGCCGTCATGGCCCTGGTGGCGCGCAGCGAGGCGGCTTGACCTGCCGGGGCGCGCAGCGAGGGCAGACGCGAGCGCTGCGGCCGATGCCCCCCCCAAAAAAACCGACAGGCGGCTTGCGCCGCCTGTCGACGGAGAACTCGCGCGTAGCGTGCTACGCGCCCACCCCTCCGAGGGTGGGTCTCATACTGTCAGAAGGAATCGGACCCACCTCCTTCCCTGCCGCGCGTGCGCGACATGCGAGCTCCAGGGCGGCCAACCCTCGCCCGCTATCGCGATCCCTGGCCGGGGACCGCGAGTTCTAAAACGTTGCTTGCGATGCGTGCATCGTAGCACATCTCCCCTCTGTCAGTCAAGAAGAGATGGCGTTGCGCAACACGCGTGAATCGGCGTCACTGCGCCATTCATGCCCGATCGATCGGGCCCGCGGCCAAGGCGTTGCGCGCACGATCCACATCGAGCTCTCCCTCCCAGTGTGACACCACGAGCGCCGCCACGCCGTTCCCCACGAAGTTGGTGAGCGCGCGCGCTTCCGACATGAAGCGATCGACGCCCAGGAGCATGGTGATCGACGAGACGGGCAGCGTCTGGGTGGCGTTCAGGGTTGCGGCAAGGGTGATGAAGCCGCCCCCCGTGACGGCCGCCGCTCCTTTCGAGGTGAGCATGAGCACGAGCAGGAGGAACATCTGATCTTGCAGCGGCAGCGGCGTGTTCGTGGCCTGCGCCAGGAAGACCGCCGCCATCGTCAGGTAGATGGATGTTCCGTCGAGGTTGAATGAGTAGCCTGTCGGCACCACGAGACCCACCACCGATCGAGGACAGCCCAGTTCCTCCAGGCGTGCCATCAGGTTGGGCAATGCCGCCTCTGAAGATGAGGTTCCCAGCACCACGAGGAGCTCGTGCCGGATGTAGGCGATGAAGGCAACGATGGAGAGACCGAGAGCGCGCATGGCAAGCCCGAGCACCACGAGCACGAAGAGCAGGCAGGTTGCGTAGACGCACAGCATCAGCCAGACCATGCTGGCCAGCGACTCGACCCCGTACCGCCCCACGGTGAATGCCATGGCCCCGAAGGCACCCAGGGGCGCCAGACGCATGATGAGGGCTACAATGTCGAACAGGGCCTCACTCCCCCGTTCGGTGAGCTCGAGCAGCAGATGGCCACGCTCTCCCAGTCGTGCAAGGCTGAATCCGCAGAGCACCGCAATGACGAGCACCTGAAGCATGTCACCGCTCGAGAACGCGCCGACAAAGGTTTCTGGAACGGCGCCCATCACGAAATCGACAAATCCTCGTGCCTTGCTGGGGTCGGCCACCTTGGCCAGATCGGCTGTGCCCACGGTCGACGGCGGAGGCGTCACGCCGCTGCCGGGCTTCACCAGATTCACCACGACGAGTCCGATGACGAGGGCCAGCGTGGTCATTCCCTCGAACCATATCAGGGCCTTCACGCCCACGCGTCCGACTTTGCGCATATCGCCCATGCCCGCGATGCCCACCACCACGGTGGCAAAGACCAGGGGCGCGATCACCATCTTCACCAGCTTTATGAAGATCAGCCCCAGCGGCTCGAAGCGGACCGCGAGCGCGGGCGAGACGAATCCGACCGCCGCGCCCAGTGCCACGGCTACGAGCACCGCGAGATACAGGCGTCCGGAGGCCGGAGAGGCAGAGGCGTCTGGAGTGATGGGAATCTCCTCGGGTCGTGTTGAACCGCCTCTTCGCGAATCCGGCCCCTTCTCCCTGGCTTCGGCCGACCTGCGCACCGTTCAGCTGGCGCGGGCATCAAGCGCTCAGGAGCAAATCTCATGACCGACAAAGAACCCTTCGGCATGCCCATCGAAGAGGCGATGCGCACCCAGCGTGCCATGCGCCGGCTCAAGGCCGACCCCGTCGACGACAGCCTGGTCTTGCACCTCGTCGATCTGGCCATGCGAGCGCCCAGCGGGGGCAACCAGCAGAGCCAGCAGTTCATCGTGGTGCGCGACCGTGCGGTCATTCGCCGTCTCGGCACGCTCAACCGAAGAGCGTGGCGGGTTTATGGAGGACTCGGTCGGCTTGCCATGCGTGGCAACGATAAGATGAATCGGCTCATGGACGCGGGCGATCACATGGCCGAGCACTTCGACGAGATCCCGGTCGTCGTGGTGGCCTGTCTGCGCGGGCGGGCTCCCCTGCTCCCCCATCTGGCCGTCGCCTCGTACTACGCGTCGATCTTCCCATCGGTGCAGAACCTGCTGCTCGCTGCGCGGGCGGCGGGGCTCGGGGCGTGCCTCGTCACCCTGCCGCTGTGGAACGTGCGCGCCCTGAAGCGCGCCTTGTCTCTCCCGGGGAATGTGACGCCCTGCGCCATCATCCCCCTGGGCTGGCCGATGGGGCGTTACGGGCCTACGACCCGTCGCCCGGTGGGCGAGGTGGTGCATCTCGATCGGTGGGGGAACCAGCCTTTCAGAGACCTTGGAGGCGCCACATCTGACCCGTCCTGAGCGCGAGGGTTTTGAACTGCGTGCGCGTGGGTAGCCTGACCCCCGTGCGAAGGCGCCGTGGAAGCCTTCCATCGACGAGGGAGATGCCATGGACCTTTTGCAGGTGCGCGAGCGCGCGCTGTCGTCAGAGATCGAGATCGTGGAGGTTGCCGGTGAGATCGACGTCTACACGGCCCCGCGGCTTCGCAGCCATCTCGAGGAGGTCATCGCACGCGGCGCGCCGCTGGTTGGCGTGGCGCTCGACGATGTGCGGTATCTCGACAGCTCAGGACTGGCGGCACTCATCGCTGCTCAGGCCGCACTCGACCAGCGACACGGGCGCTTGATACTGATCACGTCGAAGCCGCGCATCGTTCGCCTGCTGCAGCTCACGGGGCTGGCCGATGTCTTCACCGTTGTGGGGGAGATCAGCGAGGTGCCCCGCCTTCTCGAGGCCTGAAGGTGCCGGCTTTGGCGGGAACCGACCTGTCGAAGCCGGCGCGCGGCAGCCTCACGTCTTTTACACTCAGGCGGCGGGATCGAGGACCTCTGCCGTAAGGCCCTTCGACGTGTGGTTCGACAGGCGCTGCATCGTGGCGCTCCACAGCAGCAGCGTGAGCGAGACCATCACGCCCGTGGCCGCCACGAGGTGGACGAAGCTCACGAACGGATCGTGTGAGACGATGCCGAGGTCAGCCAGGAAGCGGGATCCTGCCGTGAGCGACGGCATGAACGAGAGCACGGCCGTGACGGGAGAGCCCGCGCCCAGTGAGGCATAGAGGCAGAAGGTGAGGCCAAGAGCCGCCACGCGTCTCACTGGAGAGGAACCGCTCGCCATCGCGCTCATCGAGCCGTAGAGAAAGCCGCCGGCCAAGACGAGCGGGAGCAGGACGGGCGCGGCGAAGAAGCTTGCCAGCACGATGGTCAGGCCCAGCAGATGGGCGTCGTGCGACGTGCGGCTCACCGCAGACGCCCACAACCCGAGCGCAGCCGCCGCGGCGGCGACAGACAGTGCATAGATGTAGAGCGAGAGCACCTCGAAGCTCGTGAGCCCCCCCGTGCAGACGAAGATGACCAGCACGGGAAAGGCCACCGTCATCTGCGTGAGGGGCAGCGTGATGGCGCCCATCAGCTTGCCGAACATGGCCTCGTCGCAGGAGATGCCGGTCAGGGCCAGGTCTTCCCAGGTGCGTCGTGAGCGCTCTCCCGTGACCGCCGTGGCCAGGAACGCGGAGAAGCGCATCGAGAGATACAGCAGCAGGAGAACGATGGCTCCCGTGAGACCGACGTGCAACGAGGTCTGAGAAGCCGCCGCTGCCTGGGTCGGGGTGATTTTCGAAACGGGCTTCGCCGGCGTGTCGAGGCCCAGGGCTCTGGCCGTTCCCGCGTCGGGTTGGCGCTGCTCCACCATGGCGGGCTGCGCGGTCTGGTTGCGGGGAGAGGTGTAGAACTTGAGCGAGCCCTTCGGCAGGCTGACGCCGTAGCTCTCGAGGAGCATCAGGCGCAGGCAGGCGATGGACGTGTGCCCCTCGACCACCACCGTCGTCTCGTATGCCGAGGTGTAGTCGTTCGGCGCACTCGTGGGGGCGACGTAGAGGGCCAGCGTCCCTTCCTTGGGAGCGGCCTCACGGGTCGCCTTCGCATCGGTGGTGTGGATGAACGCGGTGGAACGGATTTTCGCACCGCGCTCGCGAGAGGTCTTCAGATCGTTGAGGGTCCAGAAATGGGAGTAGAAGCTCGGGGCGATCAGCAGGACCACGAAGACCAGGTAGCCGGGCCAGCGGCCCGCCCCCGCCCGCAGCTGACCCACCATCTCTCGCAGGAACGACGGGTTCGAGGCGAGAGAGGGGAGCAGCCGGGTCACGAAGGTCTGCGCGCCCGCCCGATAGACGGGGTGGACCTGGGTGTCAGAGAGCCCTCCCCCACCCACGAGGCCGCGATTGAAGCGCGCGGCCGTGGCGGCCCAGAGAATCGCGCAGATCACGGGAACGGCCGCGATGTACAGGGCGGGCAGCCAGGTGTGAAGACCGCTGAATGCCTCAGGCACATCGAGCGAGGCAAGCGCGGCGAGCGGGTTCACGCTCGTGAAGACAGGAGGCGGGGTGGGCTGCAGGAACACGGCACCCACCACGAGATCGAAGAGCGGCGTGAGGAGCAGCCAGACGCCTCGGGCAACCCACCCAGTCACCACGGCCTGCGAGGTGCTGGCGCAGACGCTCGAAACGAAGAGTCCCCCCAGGGTGGCGAGCAGACCGGCCAGTGCGGCGATCACGATGGCGCCGAACGTCACCACGACCCCCTGATCGCCCCATATCCCGACCGCAACGACGGTGGGTGAGAGCACGGCCAGGAGGGTGAGCAGGCGGGTCAGCTCGGGTTGGATCTTGAGCAGGAGCACCTCGTTGGTGGTGAGCTGGGTCAGGCGCAGGCAGTCGAGGGTCTTCTTCTCGCGCTCCACTGTGAGGGCTCCGAAGGTTCCGTTGCCCACCCAGAGCGATGTGCCCAGAACCATGAAGAAGGTGGCGATGCTGAACATGGTGCAGCCGCAGACGCCGAGCATGAACGGCGTGAGAATGGCCACCGCGAACGCGAGCCCGACGGTGATCTCCCATCGGACCTGGGGAGACGCGTCGCCAGGGATGCGGCTCACAGGGGGCGTGAATGGCGTTCCTGGGCTGGTGTTCGACTGATTCATGGGGTGGAGTCCTCCCATCCTTCGCCTGCGCTGGTGACATTGAGATATGCGGTTTCGAGCGTGGACTGCTCTTCCGAGAAGCGGACGACCGGAAAGCCGTTCCGCACGAGATCGGTGAGCAGCGCGGCCAGACTGGCCTCATCGGCTCCCGCCATGCGGAAGATGACGCAGTCGGCGTCCCACCGAAGGCCATCGACATCGGTCCGGGCGCCGAGGAAGCTGAACATCTCCTCTTCGCGCGCCGCGGCCTTGACGCGGACGCGACGCCCGCCCTTGTCTGTGATGAGCTGCGCGGTCTGGGTCATGCACTCGAGGCGCCCGCGTCTGATGATGGCCACGCGAGTGCAGATGTCGGCCAGATCCTCGAGGACGTGCGAGCTGATGATCACGCTCGTGCCACGTCGCTGGGTACGCCTGAGGATCTCGCGGAGCTCGAGGCGGGCGAGGGGGTCGAGCCCGCTGGCCGGCTCGTCGAGGAGCAGCAGCTTTGGCCCGTGCTGCAGCGCGCGGGCCAGCCCGAGACGTTGCTTGAGGCCACGGGACAGGCCATCGACGGGCTGGTTCTCCATACCCTTGAGCCCAACCAGGGCAAGGGTCTCGTCGATGGCGTAGTCACGTGTCGCCGGTGGAAGGTGGTGGGCGCGCGCGAAGAACTCGAGATACTCGCGCACGAGCATGTCGTCGTAGACCCCCAGCACGTCCGGCATGAAGCCGATGCAGGCACGAACCTCTCGCGTGTCGGCCAGATCGAACCCGCACACCGTTGCGGAGCCCCGATCAGGCGAGGTGAGGGTCGCCAGGATGCGGAGCAGCGTCGTCTTGCCCGCACCGTTCGGCCCGACCAGGCCGACGATCTCGCCCGATTCGACGGTGAGCGACACGTCGTCGAGCACCGTGGTGCCGAGATAGCGCTTCGTGAGCCCGACAGCCCTTACCAGCGGAGTGGATGTCGCATCTGCGCCACCGCGCTGCCCGCGGCCCTCGCCGCGTGCCCGCAGACCGGCCAGATCGGCGTCGTGGGCAGCGCGTGACGCCACGTCGTCTCGATGGCGGTCGACGTCGACCCCGGTCTCCGTCGCGGATTCTAAAGGGACGAGGCGGCTGGTGGAGACCTGCCGCGGGTCTGTCGTCATCGGTCACGCTCCTGTCTGCTGCCCGCAATCGGGGGGAGCAGCCTGCTGAGACGTAGGGTCGTCATTGGCCATTGCTTTATTCCCAGGATGGGGGCGGATCCGTGCCCTCGACCGGCGGAGCACGGGTCGGGTGAGCGTCTGGGGCGGAAGGCCAGACTCCGCATGGATTCACGCTCGAGGCCGCCTGTTCCTTCGTCTGCGGCGGTCTGCGCGGGTCAGAGAAGAACGTAGGTAGGCATCTGACCGCCGCCCGTGGTGACATTGCTCACCCGGCTGCGCGACATGCGGCTCATGAAGCCGTGCATGCGCTCGCGGTAGAAGAACGGATCGATGTCTACGTAGTAGGGGTTCCAGGCACCGTCGAGATCCGGGAACGACGACTCGTGCAGCGCGATGGCGCACTGCACGACGTACCCCCCCTCGTGCGCTGCCCGCTCGACCTCGGCAGCCCAGGCATCAGGGGTGGCCTGCGAGCCGAGCAGCAGACCCTTGCCGCCGTAGTCGTCGTTGGGCTTGAGCACGAGCTCGCGCTGGCGGTCACGCGCCCAGGAAACCACGTTCGTGCGCTCTCCTTCGATCTCGGCCTCTCCGTTCGTCAGGGCGATCGTGAACGGCACGTGCGCGCGCGCCAGCGCTCTCTCCTCTTCGGTGAGGCTGCCGGTCCATCGCGGATCGTGCAGCAGGGTGAACACCAGCTTCTTGTGCAGCAGCTTGGTCCGGAAGCTGTTGACGAAGCACGCGGCCTGACGTCGGTAGGCCTCCTCGAACACGGCGCACGTGTCCTTGCGCTCGATGAACTCGGCGGTCAGCAGCCGGCGGTAGACGAGGTCGATGGGCCCGCCCCCGCCGTAGAGACGACCGTCGCGCAGCTCGAGCGCCCGCGGATCGACGATGACCGTGTCGATGTCGCGCGCGCGGAAGTGCTCGGCGAAGATCTCGAACTCGCCGCGGGTCACGACGGTCTCCCAGTCGACGATGCCGATGCGCGGCGACGAGCGGCCTCCCCATTCACGCCAGCAGGACAGCAGCGTGTCGAGGACGTCGTCCGCGCCGTCTTGTCGGTCGAGCGGCCGGGTGCGCCGGAAGTCGACGAGCGGAGGCAGGCGGTCGAACACGCGGAACAGGCGCTGGTTGTATCCGACGCCCGTGGGGCATTCGGCGTTGTACTCAACCAGATGGACCCCTTCAGCCGACACGAATGTGTCGAGGCGTGAGAGCGCGCTGAGATCGCTGTACCCTGGATCGACGGCGATGAGCGAGCGCTCGGCCTCGGTCACGCCCAGCGCGTCCTGCATCTCTCTATCTTCGAGGGCTTGCCGCGCGATGCGGTGCAGGGCGCGGGTCAGCGTGGTCACGACGTGGGTGATGTGATCGTGTAGCGCGGCGGTGAGGAAGTGAGGGCGGAAGGTGCTGCAGAGCATGCGGTTGGGGCCGTAGTCGAGACGCTCGGCGCGCATGTCTGCCTCGAATGCGGCCCGCAGGGTGGGCGTGGAGGCCAGATGGGCGTCGAGCACGGTGCGATAGGCCTGCGCGGCGGTTTCTGTGCGCTGCACCTCAACGGCGACGTCGAGGTCTGGGGAGACTTCCATGGGGCTCCCCTTCTCGGTTTTTCGAGCGGGCTCCTCTCGCGCGGTCAGCGGCTCGCGGGGGGGCGCAGCGCTTCGATGTCGTGCAGGATCGATGGATCGACGCGTCTGCACGCGAGCGCGCGCGCCATCGAGAGGGCCGCGCCGAGCTGCGCGCGCTGCCTCGCGTCGAAGGTGAGAAGCCGGTGCGCCCGCTCCGCGCTCGCCCGCCACGCCCATGACAGGCGCTGCGCTTCGTCGCGGGCTGAACGCATCGAGGCCAGGGTCGCTCTCCAGATGAGGAGACGATTCTCCGGCGCCAGCTCGTCGAAGAACCGACGATTGGCGATGAGAACGCTGGCGCTGATGGCGTGACGGGTGTCGAGCGTAAGCGGCCAGGACACGTCTGCGCTGCTCGCCCTCAAGCTCGAAGGCGCCAGGTCAGCGCCGTCCACGAATCCCTTCTGCGCCATCTCGGAGAGCCGTTCCAGCGGGGCAGGGACCGCCTCGCCGCCGAGCGCTTCCACGAATGCACCGGCGCTCGTGCTCTGCAACGTGGCCATGCGTGTCGACCGCAGCGTCAGCGGATGCCCCAGGCCCGCGGGTCCGACGAGCACGCGGAAATCGGGCCCCAGAAAGGCCAGGCCACGCATCCCTGCGGGACCGAGGGTGTCGAGGAGCGCCCTGCCGCACGGGCCGTGCAGCACGGTGATGGCGTGCGCCTCATCGACGAAGAGGCCGGGGGCATCGAGCACATCGAACGACGGGGAGAAGTTGGTGAGGGCCGCGCTGCTCACGACGGCCGCGGGGGGATCTCCGGCGATCACCGCTCTCACGAGCTCGAGCTCGCTGGCACTCGGCCGCCCCCACAGCGCGGGTCCAGCCACCGAGGCGTGCATCCGCCCTCCCGAGATGCGTTCGATCTCGGCACGGAACGAAGTCGCGGCCGCCTGCCGAATGGGATCACCGTCGGCGCCCAGCCCTATTCGGAGAGGGATTGCGCCCTGCACGCACGGGATCGTGATCAGGGCGATCAGAATCGCCGCGATGGCCGCTGCACGCACCCTCATGACTGCGTGTCCAGGAGCTTGTTGAGCATGTCTCGCCAACGGGCTGAGTCCACGGTGCGGCCAAGATATGACTCGGCCAGGGTGAGAAGGTTGGCGACGCGGCTCTCGAGGGGGACGAGCGGCAGGACGAGCATGAAGCGCGTCACCTCGCCTGCGACCCCCGTGCTCTCCACGCTGATGCTCCCGCCGTGGGCCACCGCGATGGCTTTTGCCAGAGGCAGTCCAAGTCCAGACCCACGAGGGCGCTCGAGCTCACGGCCACGCGTGGGCTTCGTGACCTGCCAGAAGCGTTCGAAGATGGCGACGTGATGGGTCGGATCGATTCCGCACCCCCGATCCTCCACCACGATGCACACGTTGCCCGCGCTTCCTGGATCGCTCAGGCTCACCCGCACCGCCGCGTCTGGCGGACTGGCGTGGACGGCGTTCTGCATCAGCTCGCTCAGCGCCTGTGCAAGCCGCTCGAGATCTCCCTCGATGACGCGCTCGTCTGCGATGAGCAGATCGATGCGCACGGCCCGCTCCTGCGCGACGATCTCGGCAGGCTCGAGCGCGGCACGGGCGAGGCGCGACAGAGAGAAGCGATCTCTTCTCCAGTTCATGCGCCCCGCATCGATGCGGGAGAGATCAAGAAGGTTGTTGATGAGGCGGGTCAGGCGCTCGGCCTCTCGCTGGACGATGGTGAGGAACTCGATGCGCATGGCGGGCTCATCGACACCGTCGATGAGCAGCTCGGCAAACGCCTTGACCGCGGTGAGCGGCGTGCGCAGCTCGTGCGAGACCACGACGAGGAAATCTGTCTTCTGACGGTCGGACAGCGAGAGGCGGGCGTGGGCTTCCTGCAGGTCATGGGTGCTCTGCTCGAGTGCGGCGCGGAACCCCTGCTCCTTCGCCAGAAGCGCGCGCAGCCGTGTCAGGATCTGGTTGAAGTCGTCGGCCAGCTGCCCGAGATCATCATCGGCGAACACGTGCGCCTGCTGCTCGAGATCTCCCTGACTCACCTTTGTGGTGAACTCGAGCAGTCGCGCCACACGCTGTCCGAGCAGGGCGCGCGCGCTGCGCTCCGCCCTCACCCTGCGCTCGAGGCGTTCCGCCATGCGATTGAACGTGACGCCCAGCGGCTCGAGATCACCGCGAATCCCGTGCCGACCGACGGGCACGCGATGCCCAGAGGCAGCGCCAGCCGGTGGGCCGCGATGACCGTGAGCACGGAGACGGCCAGCAGCAGCAGCAGGGAGGTCACCAGAACCTGCTGACGAGCCTGCCCCACGGCGTCGAGCATCGAGCGCGTCGAGAGCGACAGGTCGACCCTTCCGAGCGATCGCCCGCCGAGCGTGACGGGCGCGCTGACGTTCAATGTCTCGCTTCCCGCCGCCTCCGGCTGCGCGGGGCTGCCGCTCAGGGACGGGTCGCTGCAGGCGATGACCCTGCCGTGCGTGTCGATGACGCTGACCTGACGCACGTCCGGCTGAAGGAAGGCGCTGTTGACGTTCGACTGCAGCAAGGTCGGGTTCACGGTCTGCATCGCGTAGGCGCTGCTCGATGCCAGCAGGTCTGCCGTGGCCTGCGCCCGCGCGCGTGTCTCCTCCGCGAGCTGGACACGCTCACGACGCAGCAGCAGCAGCGAGTTGTAGGCCGCGAAGAGAAGCAGCACAGGCAGGGCGGCAATGAAGAGACGTGATCGCAGCGTCATCGCGCGAGGGTCCAGTGGCCGCTCTCGACCCGGATCATCACGAAGGCGTCGCGCCCCAGACCGTTGTGATCTGCAGGCGAGAAGTGGTAGCGCCCTCCGGTTCCGATGAAGTTCCGGGTCTCCTCGAGCCACGCGCGCAGCTTGACGCGAGACGGCTCACCGCCTGCCATCGGCAATGTCGCGTTCAGGCCGTCCCGAAAGAGGTTGAGGGCGTCCCAGGCGTGTCCGCCGAACGACGAGGCTGGCGTGTGGAAACGGCTCTCATACCATCGGCTGTACTGCGATTCGACCGCGCGCAGCGGGTGGTTCCACGCGAGCGTGTCAGACACCAGGAGGAGGCTTCCCGGGAAGAGGATTCCCTCGGCGGCCGGACCGGCCTCGTCGAGGAACTCCCGGGATGCGATGCCGTGACTGAAGATCAGCATCTGCGGCAGATCTGAAGCGCGAGCGAGACGCGCCACGATCGCGGGCCCCGGGCGCGTCGCCCATGTGATCAGCGCGCCGGCGTCGGAGCGCTTCACGTCGCTGATGAAGCGAGCGAGCGCTGCGCTGTCCGGGGTTGTCGCACTGAAGCGTGTAGAGGCGACGACGCGAATGCCCGCCGCCTCGGCCATCTCCTTCAGCGCAGCCTCCCCGCCCCGCCCGAATGAATCGTCGGCGCAGGCGATGGCGACGCGGGCCACATCGCGACGGGCGAGATGGTCATAGATGCGGCCCACGGCCTGGGTGTCGCCTGGAGCGTCCTTGAAGACCCACGGCCGCACCGGCTTCACAACCTCGTCTCCGGCTGCGAGCGACATCAACGGCACCCGGGCCGCTTCCACCACTGGGACGACCGCCATCGTCTCGGCGGTCGTGCTGGGGCCGATGATGGCCGACACCCGCGGGTTGGCGACCAGCTGCCGGGCGGCAGCGACTGCCGTATCGGGCTCGCCTCGCGTATCGAAGAGCTGCAGCTCGAGCCGGTGGCCATCGATGCCCCCTGCGGCGTTGAGATCGTCGATGTGCGCCCGCAGGGTGTTTGCTTCCGGCTGTCCGATGAACGAGGTTCGGCCGCTCGATGAGACCAGGGCGCCCACGACGATGGGTGCGGGCGCACATCGACGAGCACCCCGTCACGCTCAGTGCGGCCAGGGCGACGACGCAGAGCAGGCCGGTTCGCATTGACCGGGAGGGTGTGCCGTAGACGCGGGGAATCAACCCGACTGTGTTCGGCCTGCCCTTCCCCTGGCCCCTTCCCGAGCGGTTTCGCCTGCAGCCTCTGCTCCGCTCGCTCGTGCTCCGCTTCATGATCGTCGCGGTGCCGCTCCTGCTTGTGTTCGTGGTGTTCAACCTGTTCTTCGTGGCCCAGCGCGAGCAGGTCGTTCTCACCGAGGCCCTTCGCACGCGCGCCTTCTCCCTGTGCCGCAATCTCGCCCTCAACGGCGCGCAGGCGAGGGAGTCGTTCGGCGATTACCTGCTGCAGCCGATCTCGCGTGCCGCTTCTCGACTTCCCGACGTGGCGTGGGTCGTGTTCGCCGACGAGCGGGGGCACGTGCTGGCCGAGGCGGGTCCCGACACGGTCGAGGCGCATCGAAGAGGTCCGCTGGCTGACGCGCTCCTGCACCAGCACGAGGCCGTGGAGGTGATCGACGACGGCGCCCCCGGCTTCATCGGTGTCTGCGTTCCGATGAGCTCGCGAGAAGGCGGGATCGGAACGGTCTCCCTCGGGCTGAACGCCCAGCGCCTGCGGGTCGCCGCGGCGGGTTCGCGACAGGACGCACTGAACCTGACGCTCCTGCTGGTGCTGGGCATCAGCACGGTGACCTTTCCCCTCGTCTACCTGGCGGTTCGCCCGCTCAGCCGCATCGTGCAGGCCGCGCGCGAGATCTCGAAGGGGCGCCTCGAGACGCGGGTTGCCGTGGAGCGCAAGGACGAGCTGGGACGACTGGGGCTTGCCCTCAACCGGATGGCTGAGCGCCTGGGAGGCGTCATGGCCAGGGAGCGGGCGAAGCGCGCGGTTCTGGAGGCCCGCGTGGCCGAGCTGCGTGCCTGTGGGGAGCGGGTGGCGTCTGGAGATCTGGCGGCCCGTGCCCCGGCGGGAGATGATGAGCTCGGCAGGCTCGCTTCCGGCTTCAACGAGATGGTGGAGCACGTGCAGCGCCTGCTCCACGCGGAGCGTTCGATGCAGAAGGACCTCGAGGCCAACCAGGCGGTTCTGCAGGCCGCGAACACCCGCCTGCTTGACCTCGACCGCAGGAAGAGCGATTTCCTCAACACGGTCTCCCACGAGCTGCGCACCCCGTTGACGTCCATCAAGGCCTTCACCGAGATCCTCCTCGACCAGGAGGGCAGATACATCTCGGGCGATGAGGCTTCGGGTCGCGCGGAGGAGCGCGAGTTCCTCTCGATCATCGACCAGGAGGCTGATCGGCTCACGCGGCTCATCGATGATCTCCTCGATCTCACGCGCATCGAGGCAGAGTCGACGGCCGAGGCCTTCGTCACCTTGCCGCTGGGCGTCGTCGTGGAGGGAAGTGTGCGGTCGTGCCGCGCCCTGGCGGAGCAGAAGGACATCTCGGTCTCCCTCGACATCAGCGGTGAGGTGACGGTTCGTGGAGACCGTGATCGCCTGGCCCAGGTCGTGACCAACCTGCTCAGCAACGCCATCAAGTTCACCCCGTCTGGCGGCAGCGTAACCGTGACAGTGAGCCGTTCCGGCACCGATGCCGTGCTGTCGGTGAGCGACACGGGCGTGGGCATTGCGCACACCGACCTCGAGCGCATCTTCGAGGAGTTCCAGCAGGTCGACCGTTCGCGCGGAGATGCGCCGAGCGGGTCGGGCCTCGGTCTTCCCATCGTACGCCGCATCGTGGAGCGTCACGGGGGCCGCGTCAGTGTCAGAAGCGCGGTATCGCAGGGGAGCACGTTCACCGTGACGC
Source organism: Pseudomonadota bacterium (assembly GCA_010028905.1). Lineage (NCBI taxonomy): Bacteria > Pseudomonadati > Pseudomonadota > Pseudomonadota bacterium. Next base: position 21,400 of record RGZZ01000005.1, read on the forward strand.
TGCCGTCGGTGGGCTGAACGCGCGCATGGACAAGTTCTGTGGTGGGCGAAGAGGGATTCGAACCCCCGACCCTCTCCGTGTAAAGGAGACACTCTAGCCGCTGAGTTATTCGCCCGAGGTTCACGCATCTTATCACTGCCCCGCGCCCGTGGTCAAGGAAGGCTTCGGCGAGGCAGGTTCACGGGCAGCGACGAAAGTGCTGCGGAACGCGTGTTCACCCGACTGGAACATGCGTTCTGTGGTAGGAACACATGTTTGTCGTGTGCGCCCTGAATCTGTTGGTGGCCCGTTGAGGGCGCTGCGGTCGCCGGCGAGATACAAGCCCCCTCCCCAGGGCCGAGGGGGAGCGGCAGATGCCGCGAAATCACCCGCATGAATCAGTCAGATGGGCTCGACCCCTCCCGCCGTTCGGGACAGGAAGCGGTCGAACGCGGTGATCGCGCGGTCTCTCCGCGCCGACGCGGCTTTGCCGTGGCGTTCCGGCGCGCATTGCTGGTTCTTCTCGCGGTCGAGGCGATTCTGCGCCTGCTGCCTCCTCCTCCCTTCATCGCGCCTGCCGCCCTGCGCGGCAGGCCAGTGCATCTGCGAGGCGTGCGACCTGTCGTCGCCGATTACGAGACGAGAACCCCGCCGTTCGCCCGAGATCCCTCGACGACGGTCACGCGTGTGGTCTGTTGCGGGAGCTCGTCCACGTATGGCCTGGGCCTTCCTCCTCAAGGGGCCTGGCCGTGGCGTCTGGCCACGATGCTCGGGGGCAGGGGCGAGGTTGTGAACCTCGCCCGTGTAGGTGCGTGCAGCGCCGATCAGGTCGAGATCGTGCGCGCCGCGCTTCTGTTGCGACCGTCGGTGATCGTGGTGATGGAGGGGAACAACGAGCTGCTCGCCATCATGGCCGCGCGGGCCAGCGGAGCGCCGCTGGAAGCCCGTGTAGAGCGCTGGGTGCTGGAGGCGTCGACGCGGAGCCGCCTCTGCGGATGGGTGCGGGCCCTCGTGGCCTCTCCCGCGTCACCCCCTCCCGTCGACGCGCCTGCACCGCTGGGACTGGCGCAGGTCGAGGTCACCGATGACGAGCTGGCGCTCGCTCGCGAGACCTTTCGAGGCAACCTTCACGAGATTGTGCGGTTGTGCTCAGCGGCTGGGGTCGGACTGATGCTCTGCACGGTCCCGGTGAATCGCGTGCTCCCCTGCCCGCTCGAGCGCGATCGGCATCCCGTTCGTGCCAGCGACGCGCTCAACGAGGTGGTGAAGGGCGTTGGACGAGAGGACGGCACGCTGGTGTGCGATCTCGGAGGGTTCGACGCGTCTCTCTTCCTCGACGCCTGTCACTTCAACGACGCGGGCGCGAGACGCGCTGCCGAGGAGGTTGCGAGCGCGCTTCGGCGCTCGGGTCACGCGCCACCGACAGGCCCTGGAAGAGCAGATGGGCCGGCCACCGACGAACCACGGATCGGGGGGAAGCGGTCGGCCTGGATCGACCTCGCGCACTTCGGCGATCTCCTCACCTACCTCGACACGCAAGGCCGCGCACTCCCCCCTGAGCTGGTGACCCATCTGCGCGCCGCCTACCAGCGGCACACCTCGGTCTCGTTCGCCCTCGCCGACGCCCTCGAGCCGCTCGACCCCGCCCATACCGACGATCTCTCGGTGCTTGCGCTCTACGGCCACATCCTCACCACCGCGCATCGATACTCCCTGGCATGCGCCTGTTATGCCAGGGCCCGCAGCCTCGACCCTGAGGCCACCGTCGATCTCGGTTGGGCGCGATGGTTTGCGAACGACGCTGCAGGGGCGCTCGAGGCCTGGCAGCAGGGCGGACTCGACGACGTCACGCAACAGGCCTGTCGTGTGCTCGACCCGATGGCTCGCCCTTGACAGCCACTTGCACGGGGGATATACTCTTCGGGGCCTCGCGCGGCTGTTCATCACAGCGTGCAGCGTCGAGGCAACGCGCGACAACGGCGCACGACGCGCCATTTTTTGTTTAGGGCGATTTCGATGCTCGATTCCATCGGCCAGAGACTGACGGCCATCTTCAAGAACCTGCGCAGCCGCGGAAAGCTCACCGAGAGCGATGTGAGCGAGGCCATGCGCGAGGTGCAGCGTGCCCTTCTCGAGGCTGACGTCAGCCTTCCCGTGGTCAAGGATTTCGTGGCGCGGGTCAAGGAAAAGGCCATCGGCGAAGATGTCTGGAAGAGCCTGACGCCGGGCCAGCTGGTCATCAAGTACGTCCGCGACGAGCTCGTCGAGCTCATGGGCGGCCAGAACGAGAAGATCCATCTCGCGTCTCAACCGCCCACCGTGATCATGATGGTCGGCCTGCACGGTCAGGGCAAGACCACCAGCACGGGCAAGCTGGCCCGTCTGCTCAAGGAGCAGGGCCGCAAGCCGCTGCTCGTGGCGTGCGACGTGTACAGGCCTGCGGCTGTCACCCAGCTTCAGGTGCTCGGCCGCCAGCTCGACATTCCCGTCTATGCCGAGGAAGGCAGCCAGAACCCTGTCGAGATCGCGCGGCACGCACTCGAGCACGCCGAGCGCACGGCCCGTGACGTGATCTTCGTCGACACCGCGGGCCGCCTCCACGTAGACGACGGCCTCATGACCGAGCTCAAGGAGCTGCGGGCTGCGGTGAACCCTCACGAGACCCTGCTCGTGGTCGATGCCATGACCGGCCAGGACGCGGTGAACGTGGCCAAAGCCTTCAACGACGCAGTGGGCGTCGACGGTGTCGTGCTCACGAAGTTCGACGGCGATGCGCGCGGTGGCGCGGCGCTCTCTGTGAAGGCCGTCACGGGCAAGCCCATCAAGTACATCGGCACGGGGGAGAAGCTCACCGCCCTCGAGCCGTTCCATCCAGACCGCCTTGTGGGTCGCATGCTCGGCATGGGTGACGTGCTCACCATGATCGAGAAGGCTGAGCAGACGATGTCGGCCGAGCAGGCCGAAGAGCTCGAGCGCAAGCTCCGCTCACAAGACTTTGACCTCCAGGACTTCATGGAGCAGCTCGAGCAGGTACGCAAGATGGGGCCGCTCCAAGAGCTCCTGGGCATGCTCCCTGGCTTCTCCAATGCCGCGGCACTGAAAGACCTGCAGGTCGACGAGCGCCAGTTCAGCCGAATCACGGCCATCATCAAGTCGATGACCCCGAAGGAGCGGCGGAACCCGGATCTGCTGAACGCGTCGCGCAAGCGTCGCGTCGCCAGCGGCTCGGGCACCCAGGTCGAAGACGTGAATCGCCTGCTCAAGCAGTTCGACATGACCAAGCAGATGATGAAACGTCTCACCGGAGGCGCAGGGCCGTTCGGCGGAGGTGGCAAGAAGAAGCCCAAGAAGCGCATGAAGCTCCAGCTCCCGTTTGGCTGGTAGTCGAAGGCGACGACCTAGACATTGCAGAGGAATCCCTGACCCCAAAAGCATATAACCGTTGTCCTGGAATCGCCCGTCCGCTCCATGCCGAATGGCACGTGTCGACGATTTCAAGACCGTCCAGGCACAGATGTCCCGTGAGCACCCGCGGCGCGCAGCCTCCATCCTTGCAGGTCTGCCTCAGCGCCGCTCCGACCGCGTCCGAAGATACGGCGCGCTCAGATGCGAACGGGGTCTTCCAGGTTGAAAGTCCCAACAACAGCGAGGTGACAAACACATGGTCAAGCTCAAACTGCGTCGGCAGGGCAAGAAGAAGCAGCCCACCTATCGTCTCGTGGCCGCCGACAGCCACAGCCCGCGCGATGGTCGATTCATCGAGATCCTCGGGCACTACAACCCCCGCACCGAGCCCCCGACGGTGGTGCTGAAGGAAGAGAAGATCCGCGAGTGGCTCGGCAAGGGCGCCCAGCCCACCGAGTCGGTGCGCTCTCTGCTGCAGTCCGCCGGCATGCTCGCGCGTGAGGTCTCGTCGCCCAAGGCCGCGGCCGCCGTCGCCGCCGAGTAGGCGCTCGCACCCGCTCACGAAGTCGTGGGTGGGGCCTGCGTTCGACGGGTCGCTCTCGTTTCCCCGATCTCACGGCATCCGAGCGGTCTCCTATGATCGCTCGCGATTTCCTTTCCGTTGCGTCGCCCGCCTCGTCGTTGACTCACAGGTGGGACGGCCGGTCAGACAGTGGAGGACACATGAAAGAACTGCTGGAGTTTCTCGCCCGCAACCTCGTCGACCATCCAGATGCCGTCGAGGTCGACGTGATCGATGAAGATCGCACCACGGTGCTCGAGCTTCGGGTTGATCCCGACGATCTCGGCCGCATCATCGGTCGCCAGGGACGTGTCGCACAGGCCCTGCGCACCCTCGTGAAGGCGGCCGCCGCTCGCGACGGCCGTCGCGTGACAGTCGAGATCGTCTGATGGGCGCTTCCGCCATCGAGCTGCGTCGCCCGGTGGACGTCAAGGTCATCATGTCGCCGGGGTTTCGCGAGCAGCTCACTGCTGAAGCGCGTGACACCCTTGCACGCATCGACCGCAACCTGTCGATCATCGAGGGACTTCCCGAGCCACGTGATGCGCAGCAGGAGACGGAGCGCGCACGCCTTCTATCACTGAAGGCGCAGCTCGAGTGGCGCATGCGCGAGGTCGAAGGCGTCGAAGATGGCGCGGAGCTGCCGTTCCGCTCCTTCGAGGGAACCGTGACCCTCGCTGAAGGCGATGACTTCCTTCAGAAGATGGGGCACGCCGAGGTCGTGCTGCTCGACTGGAAAGTGGTCGAGATCCGCGGGCTGTGAGCACGCAGGACTGGATCACCATCGGCACCGTGGCCGCACCCCACGGGGTGCACGGTGAGCTGCGGGTGAAGATCGAGACCGATTTCCCGGAGCGCTTCACCGAGACCGACAAGCTCACGTTTCTCCCCCCCGCGGCGCGAGGTGGGCGTGAGCAGGAAGAGGAATGTCCGCGGGCCTATGCGGTGGAAGCTGCTCGGCCGCATCGCGGCATGTTCCTCCTGACGCTTGCCGGGGTCGCGTCGCGCGAGGATGCAGACCGCCTGCGCGGGCACCGCGTGGTGGTGCGTCGAGACGAGGTGAAGCCGCTGCCCGAGGGCACCTGGTACATCTTCGAGCTCGAGGGCCTCGACGTGTACACCACCCAGGGGGTCTGGCTCGGCGTTCTGACAGAGGTCCTGCAGCCCGGCGCCAACGACGTCTATGTGGTGAAGCGCGACGGCCGGGAGACCCTTCTGCCGGCCATCAAGCAGGTGATCGTGGGCGTCGATCTCGAGCGTCGCCGCATGACCGTCAATCCGCTCGAGGAGTACGAGGAGTCCGCACCGTCGTGATGCGCATCGACATCGTGACCCTCTTCCCGGAGATGTTCGCGCCGCTCGAGCACAGCATCATCCAGCGCGCTCGCACCGCCGGCCACATCACCGTCGCGCTCCACCAGCTCCGCGACTACGCCACCGACAAGCATCGCATGGTCGACGACGAGCCCTACGGTGGAGGCGCGGGCATGCTGTTGAAGCCAGAGCCCGCGGCCGCAGCCGTGCGGGCGGTGCAGCAGATGGCCGTTCCACGGGCACGGGTGATCCTGATGTCGCCCCAGGGGGCCCCCTTCAGCCAGGCCATCGCGGAGCGCCTGGCGGGCTACCCCCGGCTCATCGTCTTCTGCGGTCACTACGAGGGGATCGACGAGCGGTTCGTGGAGGCGCTCGTCGACGAGGAGATCTCCATCGGCGATTTCGTGCTCACGGGAGGAGAGATCCCAGCCATGGCACTGGTCGACGCGGTGGCGCGCCTTCAGCCTGACGTCATCGACGCGGCTTCCCTCGAGCAGGAGTCCTTCACCCATGGCCTTCTCGAGGCCCCTCACTACACCCGCCCCCGCACGTGGGAGGCGATGGAGGTTCCCGCGGTCCTGCTGAGCGGGCATCACGCCGAGATCGATCGATGGAGGCGTCGGGAATCGCTGCGGCGAACCGCCCTGCGCCGACCCGACCTGCTGGCGCAGGCTGAGCTCAGCCCGGTCGATCGGCGCATGCTCGAAGAAGCGCTTGCCCATACGCCTTCCGAGGGAGTCGACGCGTGAGCTCGAAGGTCTTGATCCTGGCGGTCATCCTGCTGGCCTGTCTGCGCCTGTGGATCTACGTGTTCCCACAGCGTCGCATCCTCGCGCTCCCGCTGAAGGGCGTGCTGCTGGCCATGCTCGGATCCATCACGGTCTATGCCTGGGTCAGCGAACCGCTCGACAGCCTCTCCCCTCCCCTGCGGATCGCGCCGGTCATCGTGCTCCTGGCGCTGATCACCATCTTCCGACTTCCCCAGGGCGAGCTCGACGACGATCAGAAGCGCGAGCTGATCGAGATGCTCGACACCCTCGTCATCGCGGGGGTTACGGCGCTTGCTCTCATCGGATTCGTGGTTCGGCCGTTCTTCATCCCCAGCGAATCGATGGTGCCGACCCTCAAGGTCAACGACATGGTCCTGGTGAACGAGACCGTGTACCGCGTCTACGACCCGTCCCGTGGAGACGTTGTGGTGTTCCGCCCCCCCGCCGAGGCGAACATGGGAGACAAGGACCTCATCAAGCGCATCGTCGCGGTGGGGGGCGATACTCTCGAGATTCGCAACGCGCGTCTCTACATCAACAGCGTTCCGCAGAACGAGCCGTTCATCAACAGCAGCGGCCCGTTCGGCATGGGCGACTTCGGGCCTGTGCGCATCCCTGAGGGCGATGTCTTCTGCATGGGTGACAACCGCGGCAACAGCGACGACTCTCGGTTCTGGGGCACCCTGCCCCGCAAGAACATCATCGGAAAGGCATTCTGCCGGTTCTGGCCGCTACAGCGCATCGGCATCCTTCACTGAGCACCGGGCCCAAACTCGGTGCGCGCGAGCGTTGCGACGGCTTGACAGGCGTGATATAATCTGGCTTGTCTGAAAATTCGCCGTACCAGGCATACGAGCGGGCCACTCCCGACACGCCTGACCACGGGCCCGCAGCCGACCACACTCGAAGCGGCCTCCCGAGACGCGGCACACCCGACCAGAGAAGGGAACCCACCATGGACCTCATTCGCGCAATTGAGAACGAGCAGCTGAAGAAAGACGTCGCTGACTTTCGTCCTGGCGACACCATCCGCGTCCAGATCATGGTCGTGGAAGGCGGCAAGGAGCGTCCGCAGGCGTTCGAAGGCATCTGCATCGCCCGCGGCAAGGGAGGGCTCAAGGAGTCCTTCACCGTTCGCAAGATCTCTCACGGTGTGGGAGTAGAGCGTACCCTGCTCCTCCACTCGCCCCGCGTGACCAAGATCGAGGTGCTTCGCCGCGGCGACGTCCGCCGTGCGCGTCTGTTCTACCTCCGCGACCTGGTTGGCAAGGCGGCTCGTGTGCGCGAGAAGAAGCACGGCGAGAAGGGCTGAGAACCAGCCGCGACCCTCTCTCGCAGTGCGGGAGAGGGTGCGTGCTGACGTGCCCGCCCGGTGACGTCCCAGGGCCTCTTGTTCATCGTGGGAATCCTCTCGGTCATCCGAGGGGGTTTCCTGCTTTTTCCCGGGTTGCGCGTCCGACCGTTCTGGCTCAAGGCGGGGCTCCTCATCGCAATTGCCCTCGTGTTTCGCTACACGGGTGCATTTGCCGCGGCGGCGCCGCCGGATCAGCCCGACGCGCCGCCCTTCGACACGCGCCGCTTCACCGTGCTGGCCACTGCCCTGATGGCCGTCCTCTTCATCCCCAACGGCACGCGCGAGCATGCACCCGACGAGAGCGACGAAGAGGGTGACGAGGGCTCCTCGGAGACCGCCCACCACGAAGCCCCGCCTGCTGCGTCAACGACCCCCTCTGCGATCAGCAGCGCCTGGTCACGTGAGCAGACGCGGGTCATGCTCGAGTATCTCGATTCGATCATCGTCGCGGGGGTCACGGCGCTCTTCCTGATCCACTTCGTGGTTCGCAGCTTCTACATCCCATCTGAGTCGATGGTTCCAACGCTGCTTGTGAACGACATGATTCTCGTCGATGAGCTGGTGTATGACTTCTATCGACCAGGCCGAGGCGACATCGTGGTGTTTCGCCCTCCGGAGAGAGCCCACAGCGAGGGAAAGGACTTCATCAAGCGCGTGATTGCCGTCGAGGGAGACACCGTCCGGGTCACGAACGATGTCACCTACGTGAACGATCAGCCGCTCGTCGAGCCCTATCGCAATCCGCCGTCAGATCGCTACGGCTGGCAGGGCCTGCGAACCTTTGACCCGGTGACGGTTCCCCCCGACCACGTGTTCTGCATGGGCGACAACCGACCGAACAGCGAAGACTCCAGGTACTGGGGGGCCGTTCCCGTCAAGAACATCGTCGGAAAGGCGTTTCTGACGTTCTATCCGCTGCGCAGGGCGAGGCTGCTGCGTTGAGCTTCGAGGAGACGGGTTCCACAACGCCGGGCGCGAGCCGCCAGGCGTCCGAGGAGACGGTCGAGACCCAGGGAGGAGAAGGCGGCGTGACCGCTGCGCCCGCTGGTGCCCGGCAGCGCCTTCCCCGGGTTCACGGTGTCCTCATGTACGCCCTGCAGGTGATGATTCTCACCGTGCTGCTGCTGCACTTCGTGGGGCGGGTATCGGTGGTGCAGGGCGCTTCCATGGAGCCCGGCATCATGACGGGCGAGCGCATCGTGGTCGATCTCGTCACGTACTCGTTTCGCGCGCCGCGTCGCGGTGACGTGGTGGTGTTCCGCAGCCCTCGCAACAAGAGCCGTGACTACATCAAGCGCATCGTCGGGCTCCCGGGTGAGGAGATCGAGATCCGAGAAGGGCAGACCCGCATCAACGGGGTTTCCCTTGCTGAACCGTACGTCACGCTGCGTGACCGTGACGACACCCCCCGCACCCTCATCGCCCCGACCTGTGTGTGGGTCATGGGAGACAACCGAACCAACAGCGAGGACTCCCGTCGGTGGGGTCAGCTCCCGATGTCCCTGATTCGCGGCAAGGCCAGCATCGTGCTCTGGCCGCCGGAGAGAATGGCGGTGCTGCCGTAGCCATGTCGTTCAGCTGGTTTCCAGGCCACATGGCGAAGGGGCTTCGTCAGATTGGTGAAGACCTGAAGCTCGTCGACCTCGTTCTGCTCGTGGTCGACGCGAGAATCCCACGCAGCAGTCGACACGTCCAGATCGAGACCATGCTGCGCAGCCGCGGCAAGGGGTACTGCATGGTCCTCAACAAGACCGACCTCGCCGAGCCTGTTGCGACGGCAGCGTGGGTCGCCCTCCTGCGCAAGGAGGGCGTTGCGGTGGTGTCGGCGTCTGCCCTGATGGGACGTGGCATCGAACCCATCAAGAAGGTGGTGGCCGATGTCCGAGGGAGAGTGCTCGAGCGCGCACGCAAGAAGGGGCGCCTCGATGCCCCGGTGCGTCTGCTGGTGGCGGGAATCCCCAATGTCGGCAAGTCGTCGCTCATCAATCGCCTGACCGCAGATGCCGGCGGCTCCCGCGGCCGCACAGCGCCTGCCCGCACAGGCAGGCATCCGGGCGTGACCCGCAGCCGGCAGTGGATTGCGCTTCCAGGTGGGCTCGAGCTTCGCGATACGCCCGGCATCCTGTTCCCCCGCATCGCGTCTCGCGAGATGTTCCTTCACCTGGCGGCTACCGGCGCCATCAAGGAAGACAACCTTCCGCTCGACGAGGTCGGAGAGGGCCTCGCCGAGCTGCTTCGCAGACGCGGCGCGCTCGCGGTTGCGCCCCGAGACGGCCAGTCGATGCTCGAAGCCGTTGCGGCGAGCAGGGGCATGCTCCTGAGCGGTGGGGTTGTCGACGTTGAGAGAGCGGCTCACTTCCTGCTCAAGCATACCCGGGAAGGGCGGTGGGGTCCGATGACGCTGGAAAAGGTCGATGATGTCCAGCCGGAAGACACGCCCACCACCCAAGACGACGACGAGGTCGACGAAGACGCGCTCTAGCGCGCACGAAGAGGCAGGCGTTTCTCAACGTCCTGGGCCCACGTTCCGGGCCAGCAGAGCGCCCCTCAGAAGAGCGGGAGCTGCTGCTCGAGCGCCCGCGCCACCGGCCCGAACCGCACGCGATGGGCCTCACAGGGGCCAAGACGCGCGAGCGCCTCGAGATGATCCGGGGTTCCATAGCCTTTGTTCACCGCGAAGCCATAGCCGCTGCACCGTGCATCGAGCTCGGCCATCCGGCGGTCCCGGATCACCTTGGCCACAACCGAGGCCGCGGCAATGCTCACAGACGAGGCGTCGCCCTTGACGATGGTCTGCTGTGCGCACGACAGGCCGGGAACCGCGTGGCACCCGTCGACGAGAACCAGGCTCGGCTGTGGCGCAAGCTGGGAGAGCGCGCGCCGCATGGCCTCGAGACTCGCCTCGTGAAGATTGGAGGTGTTCAGCTCTTCGACCTCGACCACACCGACCCCCACGCTCATCGCTCGCTCGAGCACCAGCGCGTGGAGCGCTTCGCGCAGCTCTTCCGCCAGCTTCTTCGAGTCGTCGAGCATCGGGATCCAGGGCTGGTCGTCAAAGATCACCGCCGCCGCCACCAGGGGACCCGCCAGGGGACCACGCCCCACCTCATCGACCCCCGCCACGATCTCGAACCCTTTTTTGCGCGCGGCACGCTCATGCAGCTCTAGGCTTCGCAGACGCGCGCGCTCTGCCTCGAGCAGGGCAGTGACGTCGTCGCGCCCGCGTTCGAGCGCGGCCACCATCGGGTCGTCGAGAAGCAGCACTCCCCTGCTCGCCTCTGCCTCGAACATCCGCTTCCAGCGCGTCCAGGTCAATCGCGAAGACAATTCAGTGGCGCTCTCGTCTGCGCATCAGCGAAGTACCGCAACGCAGCGTGATTCGAGCCGTTTTAACATCGCGTTCACGGCCTGTTCTTTGCTTTGTGGCTTCCGGGGCTCTATGATGGCGCCACCTCAATCCGAACGGAGGCACTGCATGCATCTCGAGTCGAAGGAGCTTGCACGTCGTGGTGAAGCACTGGCGGCCCGCTTCCTCGAGGAGCGGGGATATCAAATCGTTGCTCGCAACTGGCGGGTCCGCGGGGGTGAGATCGATCTCATCGCGACGGCTGGGGAGCAGATCGTGTTCATCGAGGTGAAGACCCGCTCGGGTCGAGGATTTCCTGCAGCGGAAGGGGTCGATGGGCGAAAGCAGCACCGCATCCGCGCGCTGGCGCTCCAGTGGCTGTCGCAGGCGCGCTTGCACGGTTCGCCTGTGCGGTTCGACGTGCTTGCCGTGTACATGGCGCGGACCCCTCCCTATGCGGCGCGCGTCGAGCATCTCGAGGGCGCGTTCTGATCAGGGAGTGGAGGTCGACGCAGAAGGGGCGTCGATGACGTCACCTGAGGGGGAGGGTTGAAGGCGCGCGCGCTCAGGCGACGACGACGCATTGCCGGAGGGAGCGTCGCCAGGGGTAGGCTGGCTGGAGCCTGTGGCTGACGGCGATTCACCGTCAGACGTGCGAATGGCTTCGGTGCGCAGCACCTTGATGGTTCGCGCGAGCAGAAACGAGGCGTCACCGGAACGGATGGTGCGGAACAGGACCTTCACCTCCACGCCGGCCTGCACCCGCGTGTTGCCCCGCAGGATGAAGCGCGTGTTGCCATCGATCTTGAACTGCATGTTGTCTCCCCTGTGGGGATGCAGCACAAGCTTTCGGTCGTCGATGTCGACGACGACGCCGGCATACGAGTTTCCGCGCCACCACATCGGCGCTTCGTCACCCATGTCGTCTTCACTCGTGCCAAGCAAGATGTAGAACACGAAAAAGACCATTCCGAGCGTAGAGCCCAGTAGCACGTAGGTTACGATTCTCTTGACATCCACGGGGCGGGGACTTCGGTCCACCGCACTCCTGATCCTGCATCTCGGGAGGAGCCCATGCTCGCCAGAACCCACTCCATCGCCATCATCGGACTGCAGACCCATCCGGTGGAGGTCGAGGTCGTCGTCAACACCGGCGTGCCTCGTTTTGACATCGTCGGCCTGCCAGACGCCGCCGTGTCGGAATCTCGTGATCGCGTTCGCTGCGCATTGCGCACCAGCGGGCTGACGTACCCGGAAGGTCGCATCACCGTCAACCTGGCACCTGCGGACCTGCGAAAGGAAGGACCTTCCTTTGACCTGGCCATCGCCCTGGCCATCGCCGCCGCTACCGGTCAGCTCTGCCCAGACCGCGTGGCGGCGGTGTCGGCCATAGGAGAGCTCTCTCTCGACGGGCGCGTCCGCGGCGTTCCAGGCGTGCTTCCCGTGGCGCTCCACCTGTCACGGGAGTCTGGTCGCAGAACACTGGTCCTGCCTGTGGAGAACGCAGCGGAGGCCAGCCACGTCGGGGATCTGCCTCTCATCGCCGTGGAGACGCTGTCTGAAGCGGTTCAGGTGATTGCGGGCAAGCGTCCCCCGCGTGACGTGTGCACCCTCACCGACGATCCGATCGACGAGCCTGACCCGTCCCACGATCTCTCGGAGGTCCGCGGTCAGGCACTGGCCTGCCGCGCCATCGAGGTCATGGCTGCAGGAGGGCACAACGCGCTGCTCGTCGGCCCTCCCGGATCGGGAAAGAGCATGCTGGCTAGCGCGCTCCCTGGGATACTTCCCCGCCTCTCCCGCACCGAAGCGCTCGAGGTCACCCAGATCTACAGCGTGGCAAACGCGCTGCCCCACGACAGCGGGATCATCTGGCGCCCCCCGTTCCGCTCTCCCCACCACTCGTGCTCTCCTGCGGGTCTCATCGGTGGCGGCTCGAATCCCCGGCCTGGTGAGCTCTCTCTCGCGCACTGCGGTGTACTGTTCCTCGATGAGGCGCTCGAATTTCCGAGGTCGGTGCTCGAGACGCTTCGTCAGCCGCTCGAGAGCGGCCTGGTCACGCTGTCGCGAGCACAGCTCTCTGTGACCTACCCCGCGCGGATCATGCTCCTGCTCGCCCTCAACCCCTGCCCCTGCGGATTCCTCGGAGACGCCCAGTCTCGCTGCGGGTGCTCGGCGCACGCGGTAGAGCGCTATCGCGCGCGCCTGTCCGGACCGCTCCTCGACCGCATCGACTTGCACGTGGAGGTGAGCCGAAGAAGCCTGACCGAACGCGAGAGCCTCTCGAGCGCCCCGCCATCGGCGCAGGTGCGTGCCGCCGTCGAGGCGGCTCGGGAACGTCAGCGCGCGCGATCGAACGGTCTCCTCAACGCACGTCTGCGTACGCGAGACGCGGCACGCTGGTGTGTCGCGACGCCGACGAGCGCTCGCTTCCTGCGGGAGACGGCCGAGCGCCTCGGATGGTCTCAGCGCTCTCATCAGCGGGTGCTGCGGGTGGCCCGCACCATCGCCGATCTCGAAGGGCGCGAGCGCATCAGCGACGATCACGTCGAGGAGGCGATCACGCTTCGCAGGGCGGGCTATACCGAGTCTCCCCTCATCCTCCGGTGATCGCCGCCGGACCTCTCCGATAGATGCTGAAGGTCGCCCCAAGAACCGAAAGGCTTTCGACAGGGGCGATGCGAAGGCTTCCCGTCCGACGTCGTCCGCACATTGCCGCCAGCGTGCAGCCGTCAGCAGCGACCGGCACACAGCGCCGATGTCTCTGCCAGTTCCCGAAGGGCCCTCATCCATGAGCAAAGCCGCGAGCTCTCGCTGCCCTCGCGTTCTCTATCTCGGCGACGTCCAAGGGGCGTCCGCGCGCTATCTCGTCGGGGTGCTGAGCTGGCTCGGCTATCCCTGCACCCATCTCGACATGCATCAGCCTCCTCCCGCCGCGCTGCACAAAGGGAAGCGTCCGTTCGACGTGATCGTGCTGAGCGATTATCCCTACGAGCGATTGGGGCGGGAGAGCGACGCCAGAGTCGCCCAGCTCGTGCACGACGAGGGCGTGGGCCTGGTGATGCTCGGTGGCTGGTCATCCTTCACGGGGCTGAACGGCGGGTATCGAGGCAGTCAGGTCGCCGCGGCTCTCCCCGTGCGCATGGCAGACGAAGACGATCGGCGCAACGTGCCCAGCGGTCTTGTCGCCTGGCCCTCCGCGGGGCACACCCTGGTCGACGGCCTGAGCTTCAGGCGCCCGCCCGTCATCATGGGCTACAATGCCGTTCTGGCTCGCAGCACCTCCACCGTGGTCTTGAGCGCCTGGGAGATGCGGTTCCGCGGCCGCGGGAAGACCCCCGTCTCCGATCTGGGCGCCGCCCGACCGCTGCTCGTCATCGGGCAGCACGGCGCCGGGCACACCGCGGCGTTCACCACTGACGTTGCGCCGCACTGGTGCGGCGGTCTCGTTGATTGGGGGCGGGGTCGCATTCGTGCGGGAGACGCGGAGGTCGGCGAGGTGTACGTCGAGTTCATCCGACGCCTGCTGACCTTTGCCGCGTTTGGAGAGAGCGCCCTGTGAGCGGTGAGGCCGACGGCCGGGAGAGCGGCGGCCGAACCCTGGGGCTCACAGGTCGCCAAGCGCGCCTGGCGAGCGCATCCAACGCGCTCGCATGAGCGCCCTTCCCTCCGCGGCTTCAGCCACCGCCGCGATTCTCGTCATCGGAAACGAGATCCTCAGCGGCAAGGTCACCGATCTGAACTCTCCCTTTCTCTGCAAGGAGCTGCGCGCGCTGGGCGTGAGCCTGCGTCGCATCGAGGTCGTTCCCGACGAGATCGATGTCATCGCTGAAGCAGTCGCACGATTGAGTCAGACCTACGACCACGTGTTCACCTCGGGGGGAATCGGACCGACCCACGATGACAAGACCATCGAGGCAGTGGCGCAAGCGTTCGAGGCCGCCGTCGAGCAGAGCCCCCTGCTGGTCGAGCTGCTCGAGCAGTGGTACGGCGACACGTTGAACGAGGCGCGGCTGCGCATGGCGCTCGTTCCCGCTGGGGCGGAGATCGCGCACGGGGGAGACGTGAAGATCCCGGTCGTGTTCGCGCGTAACGTCATGATCCTTCCAGGTGTGCCGGAGCTCTTCCGAAAGGCCTTTCGCCCCCTGCGCGAGCGATTCTTGTGCCACCCCTATCACTGCAGGCGTGCGTATGTCACGGTCATGGAGGGAGACATCGCTGATCTGCTGACCCGGATCGAGCGCGACCACGAAAGCGTCGATGTGGGTTCCTATCCTGTGTTCGAGGCAGACAGCCCCTACCGCGTCATGCTCACCTTCGACAGCAAGAGCGCGGACGCTGCGCAAGCGGCACTGAATGCGTTTCTCTCGGAGGTTCCTGCGGCGGGGGTCTACAAGGTCGAGTGAGCCCGTCTTCCCTTTGTGCGGCGAGGGCTGCCGTCGAAGGCCAGGGCGAACACGTGGTGCGTTGCTCTCGGAAAGGCCAGCGCGTCACGTTCTCTCGGCTCGATCCACCGCGAGATCGCAGACGCCGACGCCTTCTCGTCACAGGTGCACTCGAAGGCGTGCAATCGCATGCGGAAGTGTGTGAACACGTGCGCTACCACCCCCATCTTGCGGATGATGCGCCCCTCCCGCTCGGTCCAGGTCTGGAGGGCTCTCGTGCAGGTCTGTTCAACGGGCTCACGACTCTCCCGTTCCGCCCACGGCAGGTCCCAGAGACCGCCCAGCAGCCCTTCTGAGGGCCGTCGCACGACGAGGAAGCGCTCGCCGCTCCATACCAGCGCTGCAACCACATCACGCTGAGGCAGGGCCTTCACGCGCTCCTTCTCTGGGAATCGCGTCGGATCACCGAGACGGCGCGCAGCGCAGAGCAGCCCGAGAGGACAGACGTCGCACTGGGGAGCGCGCGGGGTGCACACCGTCGCACCGAGCTCCATCAGAGCCTGGTTGTGTGCGGAAGGGTCGCTGGAGCCTCTCACCAGGGCTTCCGCAAGCGGCCATGGATCGAGCCGGGATGCGGCCAGCAGGCGCGAGAGCACCCGCTCCACGTTGCCGTCGACCGCGGCCACGGCCTCGCCGTATGCGATGCTCGAGATGGCGCCCGCCGTATAGCGCCCCACCCCGGGCAGCGCGAGAAGGGCGTCCCGCCCGCGTGGCATGCCCGACTCGGCGACGATGCGCGCCGCACGGTGAAGATTGCGGGCGCGCGCGTAGTAGCCCAGCCCCTCCCATCGCTTGAGCACCTCGTCGACAGGCGCTCTCGCCAGCGACTCCACCGTTGGGAAGCGCTCGAGGAAGCGCTCATAGTAGGGAATGACGGTGTCGACCCGCGTCTGCTGCAACATGATCTCGGAGATCCAGATGGCGTAGGGATCGCGGCTGCGACGCCAGGGCAGATCGCGATGCTGGCGAGCGAACCAGCGCCCCAGGCGATGGGCGGCATCTGCCGCATCGAGGTCGACGCTCAGCGCGGAGAGGCTGTCGCTCGAAGGCTTTCCGCGCATGCCGCCACCTCGCTCACCACCTGCTCGACCTCTTCGGTGGTATTTCCAACCCCAAGGCTGAATCGCAGCGCGCCGAGCGCGAGCTCGCGCGACACGCCCATGGCGGCGAGAACGTGGGAAGGCTCGGTCACTCCCCAGTGGCAGGCGGCGCCATTCGAAGCCGCGATGTGGGGAAGGCGGCGCAGCAGCTCCGTGCTGTCGAGTCCGGGGATGCAGACATGGAGCGTGTTGGGGAGATGGCGATGGGGATGGCCGCTGACGTAGATATCCGGGAAGTGCTTCTTGAGACCATCGAGAAGCTGCTGTCGCAGGGTGAGCAGATGGGTTCGATGGACCGCGATCCTCTGGGTGACGATCTCGATGGCGGCACCCATGCCGACGATGCCGGCCACGTTCACCGTGCCCGCGCGACGCCCACCCTCGTGGGCGACCCCGTGCACAAGCGAGACGAGCGGCGTTCCTCGCCTCACGTAGAGCGCACCCACGCCCTTGGGGCCGTAGAACTTGTGCGCGGCAATCACGCAGAGATCGACATCGAGTGCCCTCACGTCGACGTCGATCTTGCCCACGGCCTGCGACGCGTCGGTGAGCATCGTAACGCCACGGGCCCTGGCCTGTGCGCTGACCTCCGCGACAGACATCACGGTTCCCACCTCGTTCTGTGCGAGCATGAGGGCACAGAGAACGGTATCGTCTCGAAGGGCCGCGACCATCTCATCTGTTCGCACGCTGCCGTGGGCGTCTACTCCGATGGAGGTCGCACTGGCGCCCTGCTCACAGAGCCAGGCGACCGAGGCCCGAACAGACGGGTGCTCGACTGCGCTGTGCACGAGATGGCGCCCGCGTTGATGGCGAGCCCAGGCTGTGCCTTTCACGGCAAGATTGTTGGCCTCGCTGCTCCCGCCTGTGAACGTGACCTCGTCTGCCTCGCATCGGAGGGCGCGGGCAACCTGCTCGCGGGCGTTCTCGAGCCCACGCTTCGCCGCGGCCCCGAAGTCGTGGCCGGTTGCGGAATTCCCGAAATCGGTGAGAAGGTAGGGCCGCATGGCCTCATACACCTCGGGCAGCAGCGGCGTGGTCGAGTTGTGATCGAAGTAGACCTGCGTCAACGATACCCTCCCCCCTGACTGAGAAGAAGAGTGAACATCTGAGACCCGTTGATGTACCAATGGCCATCGTCGGAGACCAGCTGCACGGCATCGCGCACCGGGTTCGACTGCGGTGCCTGACCCGGCGCACTCAGCGTGACCGTGTAGCTGGCTTGCACGATGCACGCTGTCTCGCTCTTCTGGGCGACCTCGAGGGTGCGCTGGTCGACCCGCACGGTGAGGCCCTTGGCCTTCATCTGCTCGAAGACGGTGGGAAGGCCAGCGTACATGGCGCGCTCGGCCGGTCTCACGCATTCCAGGACCTTGCTGGCGTTCCACTCTTGAATGCCGTCGAGACAGCGATTCACCACGCTCTTCGGCTCGCTTCCGGTCAGATGGGTTGCCACGTAGTAGATCAGCGCGAGCGCGATGATGATGATGACCGCCGTGCGATTGCCCCCTGTGCCTGTGGGACCTGCCGACGGTGGAAAGCCCTGTGGAGGTCCGGCAGGCCAGGCTCCTGACCCCCCCTGCGCATAGCCTGGCATCTGCTGACCCTGCACGGGCGGCATCTGGCCATAGCCTGGCATCTGCTGACCCTGCACGGGCGGCATCTGGCCATAGCCTGGCATCTGCTGACCCTGCGCGGGCGGCATCTGGCCATAGCCCGGCATCTGCTGACCCTGCGCGGGCGGCATCTGGCCGTAGCCTGGCATCTGGCCGTGGCCCGGCATCTGCTGACCCTGCCCGGGCGGGGCCGGCATCGGAGGCGTGAAGGCGTGCTCTGTGCTGTAGGGAGACGGGTTGGGGGCACCGCTCGGACGCAGCGTGTCCGGCGCGCTGCTTGCGGGCGGTGGAACGGCGATTGCCTCTCCGCAGGCGACACATCGGCTGGCCCCTTGATCGAGACGGGCACCGCATACTGTGCAGAAGGCCATGGCTGCTGCTCCTAAGACCCACAGGGAATGATGCTTGCGGGGCTTCAGGCCGTCAGAGCCCATTTCCTTCCCCGACGAGGCGGGCGCGTCAGAGAGGGGGCGCTGCGACTCGACCTCCTTTCGAGGCAGGCATGTGCGCGTGCTCTGGCGAAACACCCATAAACATCTCCCTGAGCACTCCGGAGCATCACGGCATGCCGTTCAACTGGTTGCAGACAAAGATGAAAAGGCAGGCGCGCCGAGAAGACGCCAATCCGGTCGCAGCCACCGTGCCGACGTCTCCCGCTGTGTTCGGGCCCGTGCCGTGGGCATTGGAGTACGACTCTGGCCTCGAGGTCGTGTGTGAGGGGGGGCGCGACAACGGCCTCACCTTCTCTCTCGACCACGGATTTCTCGTCATCGGCCGCGGGAGAACTGAAGAAGAGCGGCGCAAGGGCTGGCTGCTCTTCACCGATGAGACGGTATCGCGGCGGCAGGCGGTTCTGGCGTGGAACGAGGAGAAGGGCTGCTACTTCCTGTTCCATCTCGAGGGCGCAACCAACCCCACCTTCGTTGACAAGCGCGCGGGAGAGCACTGGCGCATCGGCGTCGGCAGCACCGTGGAGATGGGGAACTGCAGGTTCAGGGTTCAGCGACGCATCCGGCACGGGAAGCCGTCTCCCTTTGCCAGCAACCTCACGACCCGCTTCAATGGCGTCGGAGACGACGCTTGCGTCTCGTCCGGCTTTGCGCTGACGATCATGAACGGCCCCAACAAGGGAGACACGTTCATCCTGTCGCGCAAGCTGCACGTTCTCCACGACACCGTCGACGAAAACGGTCATCGGCTGCTGGAGCGCGGCCAGCAGAACACGCTCGAACGCGACGCGCTGGTCTGGAACGACGAGGCGTCGAGCTACGCGCTCGTACACAACACCGACTTCACCAGTGTCGACTTCTCCAGCACCGTGGTCTACGCGGGACGCGCTCGTCACGGATCTGACCTGCGGGCTGCCCCACCAGAGCCTGGCGTCGAGGTGGTGAGCGAGACGCCCATGCTGCTGCGTGACGGC
Organism: Pseudomonadota bacterium; assembly: GCA_010028905.1. NCBI lineage: Bacteria > Pseudomonadati > Pseudomonadota > Pseudomonadota bacterium. The sequence continues at coordinate 40,714 of RGZZ01000005.1, forward strand.
GACACCATTCGCCTCGGGTCGCTTCGGCTGCGCCTGCATCGCAACGTCCAGTGTCTGCTCGAGGGCTGCGTGGGTCACATCATGCAGAAGGGGTACATCGAAGAGATCCCGGCGCCGGAAGACATCATCGCCATCTCGCTCGGCACCCCCACCCTGGTTGACGCCCCTGTGGCGGCCGTCGATGTCGTGCAGGGTGCTGATGCTGT
>RGZZ01000006.1 GCA_010028905.1 Pseudomonadota bacterium
TCATCCTTGCTCGTCCCATGACGTCGCCCAGCGCCGCGGTAGATCAGGGAAAGGCAGATGAGCGCCGCCTTTCCACGGCGCGCAAGCAGGCGTCTGAAGACCCGAAGAATCCACAGTGGCCCTACGAGGTGGCCACCATTCTCGAGAGCCAGGGCAACGAGGCGGGAGCGGTTGAGCAGTACAAGGCCGCGCTGGCCATCGATCCGGGGTACCCGCCCGCGCTCCAGCGATTTGCCAGCACCCTCATCATGACGAAGAAGTACGATGAGGCGCGCAAGGTTCTTGTCGACGGCATCGCCGCAGAGAAAGACGCCATTGCGCGCCTGAACAAGTCGCGCGCCAAGGACGAGCCGGAGCTGGCCCCCAACCCTGAGTTCCAGGTGCTCCTCTTCGATGCAGACATGGCGCTCGGTGCGTCTCGCTCGGCAGAGGCACGCGAGGCGCTGCGCACGTTGCTGCGCATCAACCCGACGGTGTTCCCGCGCATGGTGCAAGGCTGGGCATTCAACGTGGCGTTCCAGCAGAACGACAAGAAGATGGCGCTCGCGGGCATCCAGGTGGCCATCGAGGAGGCGGGCGCAGGGCACGAGCAGGCTGCCGCGACTGAGCTCGAAAACCTCAAGAAGACGGTGACCACGATCAATTTCAACGCCGGTCGCGCCGACCTCTGGGGCTCCCGAGGCCACAGGGTCTGGGGCGCCTGGTGCGGCACCCGAAGCCGCGGCTCCATCGGGAGCCGCTTCGAGCGCTGCAACAGCCACGCCTTGAGGTCAAGGCCGTGCGTCAGTGACTCAAGGGCGCTGCCTGCGTGCAGCGCCTTTTTCACGCCTCAGGGCTCGGGCTGGTGCTCTGTGGAGGCGTGCTCTCAGGCACGATTGCCCGGCGCTCACGTCTCGTCGGAGATACGTCTGGCGGGCGTCGGGGCGCTTCGCTCAAGCAGGCGACCAATGCCTCTTCATAGTCTCTGATCTTGAAGCCCTGAAGGCGGTAGAACGTATTGCCCAGAACCACGCGCAGCGGTCGGCGCGCGGGTCGATCGAGCGTTGCCGAGGCCACGGCATGAATCGGAAAGCCCTCATGCCCACCCACACGCAGGATGGTGCGCGCCCAGGCGTGCCAGCTGATTCCATCTCTCTCGCCTGAGTTGGTGATGTGGAAGGTGCCATAGGTACCGCCGCGCACCAGTCGCGCGATTGCCCCGGCGAGGTCGGCGCTGTAGGTGGGCAGCATGAACTCGTCTCCCGTGGCTTCCATCGGACGTCTGTCGGCCGCGCTGCTCAGCACCTGACGCACAAAGTCATCGCCGTTCCTCGAGAACACGCTCTGAGTGCGGACGATGTGGAACTTCTTCAGGTGGTTGCGAACCACCATCTCTGCGGCGGCTTTCGAGTGCCCGAGAACGTTCTGGGGATCAGGCTGGTCCCACTCTGTGTACGGCCCCTTCTTGGCGCCGCTGAAGACATCGCTGGTGCTGATGAGGGCAAATCCCGCGTCGTGCTCGAGGCAGGCCAGCACGAGGTTCTGCGTGGTCAGGACGTTCTGGCGCAACGCTTGCCAGGGCTCGCGCTCGCAGGCGTCTGCGTCGAGCATGCCGTCGGTGTGAATCACGGCCCGAGGGCGTAGGCGCATGAACAGCTCATTCACCCGCTCCGGGTCGGTGAGATCAATGCCGCGCTGACTGACCCCCATGATCTCGAGGTCCTGGCGCATGGCGAGCATGAGGTCGCGCCCGATTGGGGTGTCGCTGCCGGTGACGAGAATCTTCAACGAAGCGGTTTTTCGTGCCGCCTGCGGGGGGTTCCTCGTTCGAGACGTCTCTCTGTGCCCTCACGCTCCTTCATGGAGGCTGCGTTTGCCGGGGCGGGCAATTTCTTCTTTTTGAGGAACAGGAGAGCGTTCGGCGTTCGCGGAGCCTCTTGCAGATGTTCGTGGCGCGCTGTCTACCGACTGGGAGCAACGGGTGCGGATGATGCTGCGGGCGACGCTGCGCCAGGCGAGACCGCGGAAGAGGGAGACGGCATCTCAGGCTCCGGTGTGACTGGGGGCGGACGCGCAGCAGGGGAATCGATCTCGATGGCTTGCAGCAGATCGAGCTGCACAACGCGCTCGAGGGACCTTGGCGGTGGACCGCTCGTGTTGCGAAGGTCGGTGATGTGCCAGAAGTCGACGAGTGTCTGCATCTCGTTGAACACGGATCGGGGGTCGAGCTTCTTGTTGTCGGTCAGCGTGAGCAGGTGCTGATGTTCGAGAAGAGAGGCTACCTCAGACGCAGGATGCTGCGCGTCACGCGCGACCATCTCGATGCCGAGGGTGCGGTCCTTGAGCAGTGCAGCCTCGAGCTCGAACCAGTGCTGCATGAATCGCATCACTTCGGCTCTTCGATTGGAAAGCGCGCCATATCCCACCACGCATATGTCGGTGGGCCAGGAAAGTGCGGGCGAGCTTCTCGCGATGACCTTCGCGTCGCACTCGGTCACGGCGGTCTGCACGAAGGGCTCCCAGAGAACAGCGGCATCAACCCTCTTCAACCGCAGCAGCGAGACAGCGTCGCGGGGGTCGTCAACGTCGACGAAGTGGATCTCTGACAGCAGCACTTTGGCCGAATCGAGGAAGTAGGCCAGAAGTCGCAGGCCGCCGCCTCCGCTCACCACAGCGATGGTCTTGCCCTTGAGATCCGCCACCGACTCGCCCCGTGTCGTGACAAGCGCATCGAAGCCTGTGCTCGTCGCGGTTTCGAAGAGCAGTGCCCCAGGGCTCATCCGGGTCGAGGCGAGCACGAATGAGTCGAGGGTGCCACAAGCCGCATCGATGCGGTTGGCGGCCAGCATCTGCCAGCGCTGCGCTGCGTCTGGCACGACGATGCATTCGATGGCCATGTCGTTTGAGTGGTCTGCGATGAACTTGGGAAGCGCGAGGAAGAGCAGCGCGATCCGACGTTCGTCGACAGCGATTCGAAACGTGTTCGGGTCTCGATGCGATGCTGCTGGCGAAGGCGACACCGCGCCGGAGGGCGCAGCGGATGAAGGCCCTTCGTGTGGTGCAGCGGGAGAGGCTTCGGGCGCGGGAGGCGCAGCTGGGGAGCGCATGAATGGCAGACGCAGACCCACCATCCACATCGCTGCGAAGGCGACGAGGGGGGTGAGCATCAAGAGCACGAGGAGTCGGCGAAGCAGTGTCTTCAATGCGTTTCACGTGCGGGAAAGAGAGGCTGCACAACACATTCTCCGATGCACGGTTGCGTCCTGTCGTTCTCGGAGAACGAAAAACCCCGAGCATCTCTGCTCGGGGTTTCTGCAAGTTGCGCTCGCGGTGCGAGGCTACTTCTTGGGTGCCTTGGCGGCGGCCTTCTTGGCAGGCGCCTTCTTGGCGGGGGCCTTCTTGGCGGGGGCCTTCTTGGCAGGCGCCTTCTTGGCGGGGGCCTTCTTGGCAGCGACCTTCTTGGCAGCGGCCTTCTTGGCGGGGGCCTTCTTCGCGGCGGCGGGCGCGCTCGCAGGCTTCTCCGATTTGGACTTCGCGTCGCCGGTCTTTGACGCTCCGGGTTTCTTGTCGTCGTTGGCAGCAGGCACTCGACTATCCTCCATCGTGTTGTTGGTTGCTTCGATCTTTTACTTGAAAAGATCTCACTATGTGGTCAGTATATCAACCTGATCATGAAGTGTCAATAAGAAGTGGAAACACTTGATGTTGCACGCATGCGATCGCACTGCGCGCACGCATCGACCGTGTTGTCGCGAGCATGAAAAAACGGCGCCATTGCGCCGTTTTTTTTGTTGACCGAAAAGCGTTGCGCGTTGCGAGGTCAATGCCGCATCGTGACTTTTTGGAAGAAGTCGATGAGGTCGATCTTCGTGAGGATGCCCTTGGGCTTTCCGCTCTCCTCCGTGATGATGACGGCCGATCGACCCTCGAGCAGCGCCTGGTAGACCGATGTGATCGGTGTATCGAATGCAAATGTGGGAAGCGGCGCAGACATCACTTCAGCGACATCTTGCGAGAGGACGTGCGGATCCTGGTAGATGAGATTCATCAGCGCAGTCTCCTGCACGGTGCCGGCCAGCGCGTCTCCGCCGTTGATGACGGGCACCTGAGAGATGCTGTGCTCACGCATGATCTCGATGGCGCGCGTCACGGGATCGCTGACGGAGACGGCGAGCAGCGGAGGCAGCTCGGTCTTCTTCTGCCGCAGAACGTCGAGCAGCGTGGGCGCTTCGCTCTCGTATTCCCAGAACCCATGCTCCTTCATGTAGTCGTCGCTGAAGAAGCGTGAGAGATAGTTGCGTCCGCTGTCTGGGAGAAGCACGACAACGACCTTCTCATCATCGAGATGACGGGCCACCTTGAGTGCGCCCCAGACTGCGGCGCCGCAGGAACCGCCCGCGAGAATGCCCTCTTCACGGGCAAGGTGACGCGCGGTGATGAACGCGTCGCGATCGCTCACGATGATCTTCTCGTCGATGATCGACAGATCGATGGTCTCGGGAATGAAGTCTTCACCGATGCCCTCGATCTTGTAAGGGCGGATCTTGTCGGTGGTGTAGAGCGAGCCTTCCGGATCGACCCCCACGATCTTCACGCTGGGCTTGCGCTCCTTGAGATACTTCGCGACACCGCTGATGGTGCCACCCGTTCCCATGCCGGCGACGAAGACGTCGATGCGTCCCTCGGTCTGCTCCCAGATCTCCGGGCCAGTGGTCTCGTAGTGCGTGCGAGGATTCGTGGGGTTGGCATACTGATTCGGTTGAAACGCATTCGGGATCTCTCTCGACAGACGCTCCGCCACCGAGTAGTAGCTCTCTGGCGAGTCTTTCGGCACGGCGGTCGGCGTGATGACGACCTCAGCTCCGTAGGCTTTGAGCAGGCGGATCTTCTCCTGACTCATCTTGTCGGGCATCACGAACACGCACCGATAGCCGCGCAGCGCCGCGGCCATGGCCAGCCCGACACCCGTGTTGCCAGACGTGGGCTCGACGATGGTGCCCCCCTTCTTCAGCAGCCCTCTGCGCTCGGCGTCTTCGATCATCTTGATGCCGATGCGGTCCTTGACGCTTCCGCCGGGGTTGAGCATCTCCAGTTTGGCGAGCACGGTGGGGCGAACCCCCACAGTCATCCGGTTGAGCCTGACCAGCGGTGTGTGACCGATGAGCTCGAGAACGTTGCTTGCGAACTTCATGGGGGCTTCCTCGACGAACCTCTGATGTCGCGAGCCGTGGCCGGGCGTGCACGCGGGAAGTGGACGGCCCAAGGGCACTCGCGCGGAGCAGGCGTTGCTTCGCGAACCCAGGACGCGTTCCTCTTGCAAGCGTGCTTGAATCGCTCTCACGCATGGCGATCATCGGAGCTGATCACGACGAGCGTGCTCGGCCTTTGTTGCTGGGGGGCGAGCGCGGATATTCACGGATACAGTGAATCAGGCAGCACGATGTCAGGCGAGCCTGGCACACGCGCGACGCTCGGCCTGCGCGTCAGCTGGCGCGCGCTATTCGATGGGGGCGCAGCCAGACAGCAGCGACAGGACAGCGATGGCGATGCCCAGCAGGCGCCAGTCGTTGTGGCGAGCGATGACGAAGCAGGACAGCAAGGGGGTGCGCCAGTGCATCGGGGGAGACGCTGTGTCGCGCGGGTCGTTCGATGTCATGTTGGATCTCCTTTCGTTTCCGCCGTTTCGTGGGTTGAACCGACTTCGATCTCACGTTCGAGCATGGCCGACTCGTAGGCGTGCGCGAGGACGCCTGCCAGGCGAAGGCCGTCGTCTGCGTCGCGTGCGGGTGAGTGCCCGTGTCTGCGCACACGGTCGATGAACGCGCGGGCGAGTCGCGCGTGCGCGGCCGACGCATCGAGCTGAGGCTGCAGCACAGATCGGGCCCCCTCGATCTCGAGAACCAGCCGGAGCGGCCACAGCGTTGCTCGACCTCGCTCACCGATGACCTCGATGTGCTCGCAGTCGCTCTCCAGATGCTGGGCCCAGGCTGTCTCGATGAGTGCAGATCGCCCTCCAGCGAACCGTATCAGCACCGTCGCCGCATCTTCTACGCACGCGTCGGCGGGATCAGATGGGCGCGATCGCGTCACCGCACTCACGCGTTCGATGGCCGCGCCGCGCATGAACCGCAAGGAGAGATCGAGCAGGTGCGTTCCGAAGTGGAGCAACGCGCCACCACCGCTGCGCCGCCGATCGGTGCGCCAGCCTTCGGGTCTTCCCTCGCGCTTCGCCACAGTCGCCTGCACGTGGGTGATACGTCCCATGATGTCGCTTTCGATGAGTCGCTCGAGATGCATCACGGCGGGGTCATGGCGACGGGGGAGCGCGAGCGCGTACACGCGGTTGCTCTCTCGCGCCGCGCGCGCTATGGCTTCTGCCTGCGCAACGTTGATGCCGGAAGGGGGCTCGCAGAGAACGTGCTTGCCGGCGCGCAAGGCCTGCTCGGCCACGGGAGCGTGCAGATCGTTGGGCAGCGCGATCACCACCGCGTCGATCTCGGGCATGGCGAGAACGTCGTGCCAGTTCGCTGTGGTCTCACGCACACCGAACTGTCGAAGCGCGGCCAGCAGCGCTGCCTGCTGGACGTCGCACACCACGAGCGGGAGCACGTCTTCCATCTGCGAGAAGATCGGCAGATGGATAGCGCGCAGCGCGTGCCCTCCTCCGATGAAGCCCATGCGGATCACACTTGACACATCTGCGCACATTGGCGCAGCGCCATGTTTTCCCTGTCACGATCTGCGCTCGTCACCGTGATGGGAATGACAGGAACGGCGGGAGGACTTGCGGGCGCAACGCCCGTAAGGACGTTGCAGGCGAGTCCCGGCCATCACGACGCTGGGCGCGCTTCGGTCGACGTTCGGTCACGCGCATCGCGGATCGCGCAGCGTGCATCGCTTTGGGGAGAACAAGCATGTCTGACACCTCTTCACCTCATCAGGTGGTCCATTCCGATGGCGCGCCACGTGCCATCGGTCCGTACTCGCAAGCCATCGCCGCGGGGGACTGGATCTTCTCAGCGGGGCAGCTGGGGCTCGATCCGGCCACAGGCGAGCTTGTTGACGGCGGTGTGCAGGAGCAGACCCGTCGCGCGCTCGAGAACATCAAGGCGGTGCTCGAGGCCGCGGGTGCGTCTCTGCGTGACGTCGTCAAGGCGACCATCTACGTTGTCGATCTCGGAGACTACAAGCTGGTGAACGCGCTGTGGGCCGAGTACTTCCCCGTGGCCCCGCCGGCGCGCACCACCGTTCAGGTGGCCGCGCTCCCGCGGGGAGGGCTCATCGAGTTCGATGTCGTGGCGCACCGACAGGGCTGATGGGCATCACGCGGTCCGCCCTGATGCGTGGGGGATTTCGCTTGATCTCGCGTGATCGGTCGGCGCTTGTCATCCGCGTGCTGCTGATCGCCGACGTGCTCGTCGGCGGCCTGCTCGCTTTCTGCCTCGGTCCGGGCCCCGCCTGGGTCGAGGCGCGCGCGCGTGGCCGGCTGCAGCGCGCGCTGGGGCCCGCGAGCGCCTACGCGGTCGAGGTGGGGGCGAGCTGGATCGATCTTGCCGCTGGCGACGTTCCTGTCATGCGCTTCAACGCGCGCGATCTGACACTGCCGGACGGTCTGCAGGTCGACCGCCTCGACGCCAGGGTCGAGGGCATGCACCTCCAGGGCTCGCGCATCACGGCACTCACGCGTGTGGCGTTTCGCGCGCGCATCCTGCAATCCGCGCTGAACCGCTATCTGCCCATCCGTCCGAAGCGCCTGCCCCTGGAGCCCCGGGTGAGCCTCACCCTCACCGAGGGAAGGGTGGAGGTGCGATCGGCCAACGTGCTGCTGAGCCTGGCCCTGCCCCTGCGAGCCATCGGTCGCCTCCAGGTGACCTCGCCGACCCGTCTCACCTTCACGGTTGACCAAGGCAGCTTTGGTGTCGAGCGATTGCCAGAGATGCTGCGAGCGCTCACGGTTCTCGACCTCGACGACTCCCCCTTTGGCGTTCGCATCCGCAGCCTTCGCGTCGGCGAAGGCTGCATCGAAGTCGACGGTGACGCGGCACCGCCCTTGCCTCTCGAGATGTCTGCGGCCGCGAGCGGGGCTTCGTCGAGCCATTGAAGGAGTTTGCTCCGATGTGATGAACTGTGGGGGCCTGTCCTCCGGCGATGCGCCGGTGAAGAGGGGGCTGTTCGTCTGTGAAACGACGATAGCGCCCGTGACAACGCAGATTTTCATGTACAGAGACACGTGTCCACTGCCTCGGCTCTGGCTGGGCGTTCCGCATCTGGCGGTCCGACCAGCCAGCATCGAGGCAGCCAATATCAATTGAGGTGAATGAGAAATGGCCAAAGGTTCTTCCAAGAAGCCCGGAGATCCGAAGTGCCGCAGTTGCCGCGGCCTTCTCGAGGGGCGCCCCACCGTTCGAATCGGTGGATACAAATGGCACCAGGAGTGTGCCGAGAAGAAGGGCAAGCACGTTCCCCGCGAGTACCGTGAGCCGCGGGTGAAGAAGACCGAGGCGCCCGCTGAGGCGGCTGAGACCGTCGAGATGGCTGTGGTCGAAGAGGTCGCGGTCGAGGTTGCCGAGGAGACCGTCGCCTAGGTTCGATCTCCGGCCTGACTACCTGTCCATCCAACGAGCGGCTCTTGAGGCCGCTCGTTATCGTTCTGCCTGGAACGGGTTGCTCTACCGCCGGCTGTGCGCCAGGCACGGGGCTTCGGGGAAAGGAGAAAGAGCAGGTCAATTCGGGGCGGTGGGGAATCTCTTTTGAACGACCTGCGGTGGAACACCACGCAGGAGACCGGTGCTACGCCCCGTCACAGGCGCTGCTGGTGCACCGAAGAGGAGGTAGACACTTGAGCGTTCGCATCGACGTCTTTTCTCGGGCCGCGGCGGTCCTCACGATGGTCGCGCTGCTGGCGGGTTGCATCAACGGTGCAACGGTACGCACGGGCAGCAAGGATACCGGTGGCGGCGGTGGTGGAGGCACGCCGACCCCCGCGCCCACCTCGTCTGCCTCTCCGTCAGGCAGCGCAACGCCTTCGGTCAGCGGAAGCGTGGCCCTCGACAGCGGCAAGACCAACATCTTCGATGTGACATCTGATGATACGTTCGTGTACTACACGGTTCAGGTGTCGAACAACGGGTTCTTGTATGCCGTTCCCAAGAGCAGCACGGGCACCGCGGTTCCCATCAAGCTGGCCGACAGCGGCTTCGTCAACCGACCGTGGGGGGTTGCCTGCGATCCCGGCACGACAGGCTACGTCTACGTCGTCGACAACCTCACGTCGAACCAGGGCAAGCTCTACCGCGTTCCGAAGCCGGTGGGCGGGGCGTCTGCCGGCAATCCCGAGCTCATCTGCGGCAACATGCAGGCGCCAACCTTCGTCCGCATCCAGGGGTCGAGTGTTCAGGGCGGGGCCACCCTCTATGTGTCAGAGAACATCCCCAGCGGCCGCATCTACCGCTTCAACAACACGTTCGGGTCATCTGCCAGCCTCAACCAGGACGCGAACCAGAAGGCCTTCATCGTGTTCGGGGCCCAGTCGACGCCGCCGTACAACATGCACCTGTTCTCGGTGAAGGCGGGAACGGCGACCTCACCGAGCACCTACCTGTTCTTCACGCGCATGGACGGCGGCCTGCTCTCCGCCACCCAGAACGCGGTGTGCTATGTCAACACCCAGAACCAGCCTCCCCAGGGCGGCTACCCGGAGAGCTCGCAGTTCGTCGTCACCGTGGCGACCGGACTCATCTTCCCCACCGACGTGTGGCTGCACCAGCGCGGATCTGAGCTCGAGGTCATGTGGCCTGAGTTCAGCCAGACCCTCGGTGGCGTGCGCAAGGCGAAGTTCACCGACACGGCAGTGCGCGGAACCTCCATCGGCGTCGGCACCGGATCGGTGTCGACGCTTCCGCCCACCAGCCTGAGAGTCGACGAGACCACCGGTGTCGCCTATGTGTCGCGAAATGCCCAGCAGGTCAATGGGGGCGGTTTCGTCACCATCAACCTGGCCACTGACGTGGCGACCGCGCTCACCTTCTCCAACAACGGGAGCGTGTCCGGAGGTGTGAACTTCCCGTGGCAGTTCATCGGTGAGCCTGGCTTCGGTCTTGTGGCCACCGAGTTCCAGCTCGGGCAGCCGTCTACCCAGCCGTCGAGTCTGGTGCGCCTTGTCACCAACGTCGACTTCAGCCCGCCGGTGCAGTCAGACGGAAACTACTACGTCAGTCCCTAGAAGCGGTGCGCCTGCGAGTCTCTCGGCCGCAGGGCATTCGTGACAGGTTGAAGGCCTCCAGCACACGGTGCTGGAGGCCGTCAACCTGTCGGGGGGACGGCGACTCGACTCGCTTCAGCGGTAGGACATGCCGCCTGGAGCAGCCGCGGGTTCGGGCATCACGAAGCAGTTGGGGTCGATGGCGCTGCCGCTCTGGGTCGCCATGATGGCACGAATGCGGCAACCGCCTCGGCACGAAGAGAAGTAGTCGCACTTGTGACAGGTCTCGTTACCGGGGAAGCCGCGGAACTTCTTGAAGGCTTCGGCGGTCTGCCAGATCTCCTTGATGCTCTGCTGCTTCACGTTGCCCGCGGGGAAGTAGTCCATCGTGAAGGAGCACGGGGCCACATTCCCCTGTGAGCTGACGTAGCAGTAGAGATTGGCCCCCACGCAACCGAATCCGCGATAGATGACCTTGCGCTGCGTGCGGTACGGGAAGTGGGCCATCTCGATTCGCACAGACGAGTTCTCGGCGATGCGGGTGATGGCCTTGAACACGGTCTCGGCTTCTGCCTTGCTCAGCATCATGCGCGGGTCTTGCGCCGCGAAGCCCTGGGGCTTCACATAATCGACGCTCCACGTGTCGCACTTCAGCTTCTGCACCATTCTTGCCAGCGTGAGCAGCTCGGTCTGGTTCTGCTTCATGATGGTGGTGTGAATGGTGATGGGCGTCTTCTCGAAGATCTCGCGCAGGGCCTTGATGCCGCGCATCGCGCGTCGATACGCGCCCTTCTTCCCGCGGAAGTAGTCGTACGACTTCTCGGTCGAACCGTCGAAGCTCACACGAATGCTCTTCAAGCCGACTTCTGCGAGCTTCTTGGCGGTCACGCGGCTCACGAACAGGCCGGTCGTGGACAGGTTCACGCTCAGCCCCTTCTGACGCGCGTAGGTGACGATGTTCACGATGTCGGGGCGCATGAACGGCTCACCGCCCGCGATGGTGACCTCACACACGCCGCTGGCCGCCATGTCGTCGAAGAGCCGCTGCAGCTCTTCGAGCGAGAGCTCACCGGGTGCCGCGTCGCGTGACTTCTGCGAGCAGTGGCGGCATCTCAGCTGACACTCCTGGGTGACGGTCAGGTGGACGCGGAGCGGCGCAGAGATGATGTTCATGGCGGGCGTTGTGGGCAGCATCTCGCCGGTGAACCGACCGCTGGCGTCGAGCAGGTCAATGGATTGGCACAGCTGCACGAACGTCTGGAACGACTGCTGCGTGAGGCGGCCATCCATGTTCTTGAAGACCGTGTCTATCGGGTGCTTGAGGCTCTCTTCGAAGATGAACGTGGCGTCCCAGTCGAAGGGGATGTAGTCGCCGCGCTCGCGGTCGTAGATGAGCGATCCGAAGTACTCTTTGCGGCCCACAAAGCGCTTGTGGCTGCTCGCCATGTATGTGTTCGTCTCCCGCTGGAAGGGTCGCGCCGCTCGTCGGGCGCGCACGTACAACCTGGCTCAGGGGTAGGGAAGCACGCTTCCTGAATGAAGAGTTCTCACGCTTTTTCGACAGTTCCGACACATTCCCTCTCACACGGCCCTGGGGGACCTCTGACGTGTGGACCGCTGCGGAGGAACAGTCGAGATGCGCTTGCGACCCCCTGTCGCGCGTGCTATACTCCGCGCATGCACGCGCATCTCGACTGCGGTGTCCACCTCGACTGGGCGGCCGGCGCGCCTCTCGCGCAGGTCGCGCGCGAGCGCATGACCACGTTCCTGGCCTGGGGAGGCGGCAATCCGTCGAGCACCCATCGCCGCGGGAAGCAGGCGCGTCTCGCCGTGCAGGATGCGCGTGAGGCGGTGGCCAGGCTCATCGGCGCAGATCCGTCGTGCGTTGTCTTCACCAGTGGCGCCACCGAGGCTGACAACCTGGCCTTGCGCGGAGGCGCCTGGTCGGCCCGCGAGGGGAGCGGTCGTCGACATGTGCTGGTGAGCGCCATCGAGCATCCTGCGGTGCTCCGGGCGGCTGACCAGCTCTCTCGCGAAGGGTTCGACATCGAGCGTGTCTCGGTCGGGCGCAGCGGCGTGGCCATCGCGGAGCGGTTCGCAGAGCGGCTCCGCGCCGATACCGCGCTGGTCTCCCTGATGGCGGTCAACAACGAGGTGGGCACGGTGCAGCCCATCGCCTCCGTGGCCGCGCTTGCGCACCAGGCGGGCGCCCTCTTCCACTGTGACGCGGTGCAGGCCGTGGGATGGCAGGCTCTCGACGTGCTCTCGCTGGGGGTCGACCTGCTCACCGTCTCATCGCACAAGCTCGGCGGCCCTCCCGGCGTGGGCGCGCTCTACGTTCGTGAAGGCCTTGACCTGGTTCCCCAGGTCGTTGGAGGAGAGCAGGAGAACCGCCGTCGCGCAGGCACGGAGAACGTCCTCGGGATCGTGGGGCTGGGTGCCGTTGCCGACCAGGTAGCGCGCGAGAGAGGTGCTGCATGTCAGCGCTTGCGCGATCTCGAGCGTCAGCTCGTCGAAGGTGTTCTCGCTCGGGTGCCGCGCGCCGCGCGTCTCGGGGACCCGGGTGCGCACGCGCCCCACATCGCGTGCTTCCTTCTCGATGACGTGGATGGTGAGACCCTGCTGTTCTCGCTCGACATGGCGGGCATCGCGGCATCCAGCGGTGCGGCCTGCGCCAGTCGCAGCCTCGAGCCTTCCCCCACGCTCCTGGCCATGGGTCTTGCCCGGGCTGAGGCCTCGAGCGCGCTGCGCCTGTCGTGGGGCTGTTCGACCACGGATGGCGATGTGGCGAGGCTTCTCGAGGCACTGCCCCGCCTCGTGGAGCAGAATCGTGCCGCGTCTCGCCGCGCATCGCGTGTTGCGCCATGACCAGGCGCATCGACGCGCCCGCTGAGTGCGCCGTGCCCGCGTCCGCGTCACAAGGCCGCGTCGCCGTTGCCATGAGCGGAGGGGTCGATTCATCGGTGGTGGCGGGGCTCCTGGCCAGAGAGGGCCACGATTGCGTCGGGCTCACCATGCAGACCTGGCCTGCCAGCACCCACACTGGCACAAAGGTCAGAGGGTGCTGCTCGGTCCGGGAGGTGCTCGACGCCGAGCAGGTGGCGGAACGTCTCGGGCTGCCCCACTACGTGCTGAACATCCGCGATGATTTCGAAGCCACCGTCATCGATGACTTCGTTCGTGAGTACGCGGCGGGCCGAACGCCCAACCCGTGCGTGCGATGCAATCAGCACATCAAGTTCGCCCTGTTCCTCGATCGCGCGCGCGCACTGGGCGCGCAGCGCGTGGCGACAGGTCATTATGCCCGCATCGCGTGGCATGCCGAGAGCGCGCGATGGAGATTGCTGCGTGGGCGTGACCGGAGCAAGGACCAGTCGTACGTGCTTCACACGATGACGCAGGATCAGCTGGCGCACACGCTCTTTCCCCTGGGCGATCTCACCAAGGAAGAGACACGCGCACTCGCGCGCGACATGGGCCTGCGCGTCGCGGGCAAGCCGGACAGTGTGGAGATATGCTTCCTCCCCCAGGGGAACCACGCCGCCTTCGTGGCGCGGCGTGCGCCAGACGCTGTGCGCCCGGGCCCCATCGTCGATCTCGAGGGCCGGGTTCTCGGCGAGCATCTCGGTCTGGCGCACTACACCGTCGGTCAGCGGCGAGGCCTCGGCCTCTCATCGACGCAGCCGCGCTATGTGGTTCGCCTGGATCCCGCTTCGAATGCCGTTGTCGTGGGTGGGGTCGAGGCGCTCGACTGCACGGTGTTCACCGCATCTTCACCGAACTGGATATCGCTTGCGTCGCTCGATGCGCCGATGGAGGTCTCAGCGCAGGTGCGATACGGGGCCATCGACCTTCCGGCTCGGGTGGCGCCGACGGCAGGCGGGCGGGTCGAGGTCCGTCTGCACGCCCCCGCGCGTGCGGTAGCCCCAGGGCAGTCGGTCGTGTTCTACGACGGCGACGTGGTGGTTGGAGGCGCGACCATCGAGCGCGCCTGAGCGGCCTTGATCAGCGGGCGATGACGGCCGCGCCGCTCAGGCCGCTCAGCGGGATCTGATCGCGGACGCTGCTCGAGGCCGTGTCGATGATGGTCACGCCTCCGGGCGTTCCCGTGCAGATCACCCACAGCTCGTCTCTTGCCGCGGTGGTCAAGAGGCGCGACGGGAGCGAGCCCGTGCTGATCTGCTTGATCAACGCCCCCTTCGCGGTGTCGAACACGAAGACGCCGCGACTGGCGGCCATGGCGACATACAGCTTTCCGCCATCGGCAGAGAGCACCGCCGCCACCGGCTGGCTTCCGCCGCCGAGGTCGGTGATGGTCTGCTTCACCTCGTGGGTGTCGGTGTCGATGACCGCAAGGGCGTCGGGCTGCTGGAGGCACACCCAGAGCTGATCGGCGCCTTCGCGCGTCGGGGCGACCGCAAGGCCCCAGGGGGTGCCTGGAACGGTCACCACCGCGCTCGTCTTGCTCGTGTCCGGGTCGACGAACGATACGGTCTGGTCCTTGCCGTTCGAGACGAACAGCAGCGCGCCGTTCGACGAGACGGCCAGATCGTGCGGCTGGTTTCCCACAGAGACGATGCCCTGCATCTGTGGTGGGTCTAGATTGACGTTCACGCGAGAGACGTTGCGTGTGCTCTCGTGAAGCGTGTAGAGGAGCCCGTGTCTCTCATCGACGATCATGCGCGTCGGACTCATGTCGACGCTGATCACGGGGAACTTCTCGGGTGGGAGATCGGTCTCCGTCGCGAAGCGCAGGATGCGGTTGGAGCCTGCGTCAGACACGTAGAGCCATCCCATGTGCGTGGCAAGATCGCCGATGTTGGCGGTGAGCGTCTGGCTGTCGGCGATCTTTCGATCGGCCACCCGCGTGGCGATGAGCTGATGGTTGCCTTGTGCGAGATAGGCGACAGCACCGCTCTTCTTGTAGGTGATGCCGGGGTGCGTCACCCAGTAGGCCGCGATGAGCACGACCATCAGCGCGACCCCCTCGCCCACCACGTACTTCAGGGGCTGAGAGGCAAAGCGCAGCGCCCACGCCTTCACCGTCTCGCCCATGGGGGGCGCTTCCCTGGCGACGGGCATGATGACCGTGGCGGCGCTTCTCTTCGATTCGGTGGTCTTGGGGGCTTCGGGAAGGGGATGCAGGGCCTGATCGAGCGCCACACGGATCTCGTCGAAGCTGCTGTGGGTCTTGTCAGCCGTGCCCTGCAGCAGCTGGTTGAGCAGCGCAGCGGTTGCCGGGCTGAGGGCTGTCGCTGCCGGCAGGACGTCGTGGCTGGGGTGCTGCTTCGTCAGCAGAACGCACAACGTATCGGCGAAGCGGCGGAACTCGCGACGCACGTCAGCCGGATCGTCGGCGAAGACGTTGCCGGGATCTTCGGCGCGAAAGAACCGGTCGAGTCCGAAGTTCACGAGCTTGATTCTCTCGTCGGGCGTGAGAATCACGTGCGACGGGTCGAGCGCGTCGAAGATGAAGGGGCGCGGACGGTTGTGCAGGTACGCGAGGGCGTCGCAGATCTGCAGGCCCCAGGGCAGGACCTGGGACTCGCCCAGCGGGTTCACGCTCATGTCGCTCAAGACCTGGAGAGAGACCCCGTCGACGTGTTCCATCACCACATACTCGCGACGCGCCTCGTTGAAGGTCTCGAGTATGCGGGGAAGGTTGGTGTGCTCGAACTGCATCGCCGACTCGACGGCTTCGAGGAAGCGCCCCCGGCGGTTCGCCAGCGTGGTCTCATCGAGTTCAGGAGAGGGAATGAGCTCCTTCACGACCCACGTGCGGTCGGTCACCTTGAGGTCGCGGGCGAGGTAGACCCCTCCAGCGTTGCTGAACGAGATCACCTTCTTGATCTGGTAACGGTTGTTCAGGAGTGTGCCAGGGGCCAGCTCGAAGCTCATCTCGCCTGGAGACTTCGAATGGATACCCCAAAGTCCTCCGCGTCCACAGGAACGCGGTCGCGGGCGCACGAAGCCCGCAACGCCGAGCGCGCGCCGAATCGGGCAGCGTGCCCAGCGGTCCATTCAAGCGAAGAGGAACCGTCAGCATGTCCCACAGACCGGGGTCTGCCTTCCCGCTCAGTGCCAGAGGCGCCTCAGATGAGGCGCACGATTTCGATTTCCTCGCCTCTGACGTGCAGCGGCACGTGCTCCCGAACGGGCTCACCATTCTCGTGAAGGAGGTCTATCCCGCCTCGGTGGTAGGTCTCTCGATATGGTCTCGCGTGGGCTCTCTCGACGAGGTCGACGCCAATGCTGGCATCTCCCACTTCCTCGAGCACATGTTGTTCAAGGGCACGCCGAGGCGCCCCGTCGGACGCATCGCGCAAGAGGTCCATTCCATCGGCGGCTACCTCAACGGCTTCACATCGTACGACTGCACCTGCTACTGGATCGTGTCGCCGTCTCGCTGCTTCTCCACAGCGCTCGACATCGAGGTTGACGCCATCTTGAACCCGCTGCTCGATCCGGACGAGATCGCCCGAGAGGCGCAGGTCATCGTGGAAGAGCTCAAGATGTACGAGGACAAGCCCGACTCCTATCTCTATCAGAAGCTCATGGCCACGGCGTTCCAGACCCATCGGTATGGGCGCCCGGTCATCGGGTTCGAGAGCGTCGTGCAGGCCATGACCGCCGAGCAGCTCGAGGCCCACTACCGTCGCTTCTATCGTCCCAACAATCTCTGCGTGGCCGTCGTGGGCGACATCGAGGCGGCCCGGGTCATTGCCGAGATCGAGGCGCAGCTCGGACATCTCCAGCCTGGCGAGGTGATGCGTGACGGACTCGCGCCCGAACCTGTGCAGGTGACGGCACGCGGCTGCCATCTCGAGGGTGATATCACCACCGCCCATCTGCAGATGGGGTTTCACACGCCGAGCGTGTTCCACGATGATGCGCACGCGTGCGACATCCTCTCCTCCATCCTGGGAGAGGGACGCTCGTCTCGTCTCTACCGTCGTCTTCGCGAGCGTGACGGCATGGTCACGGGCGTGAGCGCGAGTCTCTTTGCGGGGAGCCACCCTGGGCTCTTTGTCATCGACGCGACGCTGCCCCCGGATCGCGTCGATGACGCATTCGAGGCAGTGCAGCAGGAAATCGATCGACTGTCTCAAGAGGGCGTGCAAGAGCACGAGCTGGTGAAGGCGCGCAATGCGGTCGAGGCCGGGCATGTCTTCTCCCAGGAGACGGTAGAAGGGCAGGGGCGTCAGCTCGGCTATCACGAGATGCTGGGCGACTATCGCCTCGCCGAGCAGTACGTCGAGCGCCTGTATCGCGTCACGGCTGATGATGTGGTGCGTGCCGCCCGCACCTATCTCACGCCGCAGCGCTGCAACCTCGTCACCTATCGGCCGAGGGGCGCTGTCTCTCCGCGGAGCCTGGCATGAGCCGGACACGCCGCGAAGCCCCTCCCGTAGAGATTTCCCGCACGACGGGTGGAACGACCATCATCGTCAAGGAGAACCATTCGGTCCCCATCGTATCTGTGGCGCTCTATCTGCGGGGGGGCGCGATGGCCGAGGTCGAGGGGCGTCAGGGAATCACCACGCTCATGCAGCGCATGCTCATGAAGGGAACGGCCACGCGCAGCAACGAGGACATCGCAGACGCCCTCGAGTTCGTGGGGGCGACCATGGCGCCGTTCACGGGCAAGGACGTCTTCGGCGCCACGCTGAACGTGCTCTCGAAGCATCTGCCGGCCGCGCTCGAGGTGTTCGCCGACTGCTTGACGCGACCCGCGCTTCCGGAAGCGCACCTCGAGCAGGAGCGAAGCGTTCTCATCAGTGACATCGAGAAGCGGCGCGACGACAGCCTGTCGCTCTGCCTCGAGCTGTGTGAGCGCGAGCTCTTCCAGGGCCACTCGTACCGTTTCCCCGTCTCGGGGGACATCGATTCGCTGCGCGGTCTCACGGCAGAAGATCTGCGCGCGTGGCATCACCGGTTCTATCGCGCTGACATGATGTCGATTGCGATTGTGGGCGATGTGGAGGCCGCTCGCGCGCGTGACCTCGTGGCCGCGGCCCTCGGGGGGCTTCCCAAGGGAGAGGGGCTCGTCTCCCCTGTTGAGGGTCTCGGGTCGATTCACGCGCCGCGCGAGGTTCTCGAGACCCGGGAGAAGCGCCAGTCGGCCGTGGCTCTCGGGTTTCGTGGCCCCGCCTGCGGCCATGCCGACTTTGCCGCGTTCGATGTTCTCGACCACGTTCTCAGCGGGATGGGGTCTCGCCTCTTCCTCGAGCTGCGCGACAAGCAAGGCCTTGGCTACGTGGTCAACAGCACCTTCGATGCCCGTGCGCAGGCGGGGGCCTTCAAGCTGTACCTCGGAACCAGCGAGGATCGACGTGCCCGGGCGCGAGCCGCGCTCGAGGAACAGGTTGTCCGGCTGCGTGAGGAGGCTGTGGGAGACGAGGAGATGGAGCGCACGCGGCGCTACATGCTGGGTCTCCATGAGATCGCCCTGCAGCGCAACAGCGCTCAGGCCTCGCGTCTTGCGTTCTACGAGATCATGGGCCTGGGATGGCGCTTCGTCGATGACTATGCGGCGCGCGTCGAGGCGGTGCAGTCGGCTGACGTGCTGCGGGTAGCGCAGACCTATCTCGACCCCGCGCGGCGCGTGGTGGCCGAGGTGGCGTCTCGCGGGTGAGCGGCAAGCGCGTCGCGCGCTCAGGCCGACCTAGACGGCGCGCTGCTGGGCCTCGAGGTCGATGAGGGAGATGAAGTCTTCGATCATGCCTCGGGCTTCTGGGTCGTTCAGGATGACGCGCTTCAGCCGGGCCTCCATCTGAGGGTACCCGGGGTCGTCCTTGATCCGGCCCCCGAACTTCTTCTCGAATGCAGACGAGACAAGCTTCTGAGTGGCGTCATCGAGAAAGGTCTCGGAGTTGCGGTCCATGTTTGCGATCTCGTCGCGTGCGGCCTCGAGGAAGGCCTCGAACTGGGGCTTGGAGAGCCGTGCCGCCTCCGCGCTGAACTCGGAGACGTCGCTCATCGGGCTTCCGCCGTCAACCGACTCCATGCGGGCTTCCTTGATCTTCTTGTTGACCTGGAGCCGCACCTCATCAGTGGCGGGAAGGCCTTGAAGCCCAGACGCTTTCAGCGGATCGATGGGATCCATTCGGCGGACAGTACCTCCTTGCTGCTGTGAGTTATATCACGCGCCGGCCGGCAAAGTAAAGCCCGGAGAGCGGGAAGGGTCGCCGAGCCCTATGCATCGCCTTCGAGGCGTGTTATACTCCGGAAGCCAGCAGCGCGAAAAAGTTTACATTGTTCACAGACCGGACGGCAATGTTAACATGCGTGCAACAAATCGGCAAGAAGTTCGTAACACCGGTCTTTTATGATGGCGGCAAGATCCAGTGGCACGATTGCCACATTCCTCACACTCGGAGGGACTCGATGGACGCGTTCGGCTCATATTTCGGAACCGGCATGCTCGAGAAGGCGCTCGACGCGGCGGCACTCCGCCAGCAAGTCATCGCCAACAACATCGCCAATCTCAACACCGATGGATATCGTCCGCAGGCGGTTGCGTTCGAAGAGCGCCTGCAAGAGGCGTGCCAGCAGGCATCCGACGACGATCCGAACAGCGGCGGCTTCCCCAGCGCCGTCCAGCTGGCCAGTGTAGAGCCTGAGGTCGAGACCAAGACCGGCCGTGTCGACATCAGCCGCGAGTCTGTGAACCTCGGCAAGAACCAGATTCTCTACAATGCCCTCACCCAGAAGATCTCGGGGTACCTGGGCGCACTCAAGTACGTCGTCGACAACAGCGGTCGTTAGTCTCAGGCAGGGCGAGCTGTGACTGGCGACGGTGCCAGGGCTCGTGACAGAGGGATGGAGGAAGCGTGGCAATGAACTTCTTCAGCAGCATGGATACCGCCTCAAGCGCCATGAGCGCCGAGCGGTTCCGGATGGATGTCATCTCCCAGAACATCGCGAATGCGAACACCCAGAACACGGTGGCAGGCACCCCGTACCGCCGCCAGGTGGCCAGCATCACAAGCGCCACCGACACGGGTGGCAAGCCGTTCGCGCTGCCGGTGGGGCTCGACGACGATGATGACGGCCCCAAGTTCCGCGGCCAGGGCGTTCAGGTGTCGGCGGTTCAGCAAGATCAGTCAGACTTCCGCTACGTGTACGACCCGACCAACCCGAATGCCCAGAAAGAGGGCAAGTGGAAGGGCTACGTGGCCATGCCCAACGTGAACATCATCAACGAGATGACCGACCTCATCGCTGCCAGTCGCGCCTACGAGGCGTCGGCGACCGCGGTGGAGTCTGCGAAGGGCATCGCGATGAAAGGTCTCGAGATCAGCGCGGGCCGTTAGGCTGAGCAGTAGGATTCATCCCCCCCATCGAAGCGAGGAGGTACCCAGATGTCGGTTTCACCCTTTGCCCCCATCACCCCAGGCGTATCGTCGAAGGCTGATCTGAGCGCGGTCAACGGCGCCAAGGCCTTCAAGCTCGATGAAGGCGAGAAGAAGGAGTCGTTCCCGAACCTCTTCATGAGCTTCCTCCAGAATGCCAACGACTCCCAGAACAAAGCGGGAGAGTACACGAAGGCGCTGGTGACGGGCAAGCTCACCAACACCCACGAGATGACCATCGCTGGCGCCAAGTCGGAAGTGATGCTGCATCTGGTGACGCAGATCACCTCCAAGCTCTCTTCCGCAGCGACGACGCTGTTCCAGATGCAGATCTGACGGAGACGGGCGGTCTGCGAGAGGCGCGTGATAGAGAGACGAGCGCTTCTCGAGCCTGAGCGGACATGTTTGTTGGCGGCGGCTGCTCCCTCGAGGGGAGGGCGCCGAGGGACTGTGTGGATTCAAAGACTGACGAGAGAGGTGTCGACCAATGGCCACAGGGATTCAGACCGGGATCCGAACCGGTGCATCGGCCCCGCTGCCCACGGGTAAGGGACCCGCCGGCGGCGGAGGTGGCCTGTCCAAGGTGCTGGCGGCCTGGAACGGCATGAGCACCAAGCTGAAGGTGCTTGCAGGCGGAATCGTGGCCGTGCTCATACTCGGCATCGGCGGTTACGTCTATCTCTCGTCGGCCAACAAGCCCGTCGCGCTGTATCAGCGAAACCTGACGCCCGGCGATGTGCAGGAGATCTCCGCCAAGCTCGACCAGCTCGGCATCCCCTATAAGAATGAGGCGGGCAAGATCATGGTCGCGCCCAGCGAGCAGTCGCGCATCGTGGGCGTCCTGATCAACTACGGTCTCCCCCACTGGACGCTGCAGGCGGCTCCGGAGGCAGGTGGCATGACGCCGAAGACCGAGTTCGAGAAGCGCCAGCAGGCCTCGCGTGACCTCGAGGCAACGCTCATCGACGAGCTTCGCCAGGTCGATTTCGTGGCCGACGCGCGCGTGAACCTCGTGCAGTCTGACGACGACAGCCTCACGCAGCGCCCCGCCAAGGCGACCGTGCTGCTGAAGCTCAAGGTGGGCCAGCTTCCCAAGAAGGGCCAGATCCAGTCGATCATCAATCTCGTTGCCAGCTCTGTGCCGGGTCTTCAGCCCGACAACGTGAAGGTGACCGATACCAATGCCCGCGTCTGGAACGACGGTGGCAAGATCGCCAGCTACGGCACGACCGACCCGTCCGCCACTGCGAGCAGCGACGACGAGGTCTTCTCTGATGAGCACCTCGCCATCAAGAAGGCCTACGAGAAAGAGTACGCAAACAAGATCCGCTCCGCCCTGAACCAGATGATGGGCTCCGACAAGTACACCGTGGCGGTCGATGCGGAGATCGATTTCAACCAGACCAAGATCGAGACCACCCAGGTGGGCGATCCCAGCGGCAACGGCCAGGTCGTCTCCGTCGTCAAGAAAGACGAGGAGCGCTACACCAACAATCCCGACAAGGAGAAGGGGCAGAAGAAGTCTGCCGCCTCCAGCGGGGGTGCGGTGCAGCAGACCGGCATGGCGGCCAGCAGCAATGATCCGAACAGCAACACCAACTACGTGAAGGTGAAGTACGAGCAGAAGGTCGAGTCGAACAAGGTCGTCAAGACCGCTATCCTCGCGCCCAACGTGGTCAGCCGTCTCACGGCCAGTGTTGCGGTCGATGGCAAGCACGACACCGAGCAGAAGCAGAAGCTGGCGCAGGTCGTGGCGGGCGCCATCGGTATGAAGCCTGAGCGTGGCGACAAGGTCGACGTCATCGACTGGGCCTTCACCCACGAGAACCCGGTCGCGGGCGAGATCAGCATGGGGCCGGAGCCCGTTGCGGTGAGCCGTCGCGACAGCGGGTCGAACAAGACGCTGATGGTGCTGGCGATGCTCGTCCCCACCACCGTGCTGCTGAGCGTGCTGACCATCTTCCTCCTGAAGCAGCGCCGTGTCCAGGCTGACCGTCAGGGTCTGGTGATGACGATGGGTCCAGGGGCGACCACCTCTGACATCTCTGACCTCCTCTCTGACAAGATCGGCCGCAACACTGCGACCACACAGTCGACCCGCGTGAACAACACCGAGCAGCTCGAGAAGCTTGCGAAGGAAAAGCCCACGAAGGTCGCCGAACTGCTGAAGAGCACGTGGCTTTCTGACAGAGAGAGGTAGGGTGAGCTCCCATCAGTAGCGGGAATCTTACAGCGCGGCAGAAGACAGCTATCCTCATAAAGTCCCTGCCGCCGGAGGTCTCCCATCAGATATTGATGGAGCTCGGGCCGGAAGGGCAGAAGATCCTTCTGGAGTCGAACTCCCTCAATGTCCCCGCTGATGTGAAGCAGCAGGTCATCGACGAGTTCCTGCAGACCACCGATGGCTCCGCCCTGGGCGGAGCCATTCGTGGGGGAACGACCGTCGCCTCAGGTGACCCGTTCGGCTTCCCCAAGCCCACCCCTGGCCCTTCTTCCCCGTCTGGCTCGTCCGGGGGGCGGCGGCCTCTCGACTTTCTGCGACGGGTAGACATCCAGCAGCTCTTCAAGATCCTCCGCAAGGAGCATCCGCAGACCATTGCGCTGGTGCTGAGCCATCTCGATCGCGGCCAGGCCTCTTCGTTGCTTGCAGAGCTCTCGCCCAACCTCCAGGCCGAGGTTGCCCGGCGTGTGGCGGAGACCGGACGCGTGGTGCCCGAGGTCTTGAACGAGGTCGAGAAGGTGCTCGAGCAACGCCTCTTCTCCATCGTTGAGGGTGACTACAGCAGCGCTGACGGCAAGGAAGTGCTGTTCGAGATCCTCAGCAAGGCCGATCGCAGCACTGAAGACAAGATCATCAGCGGGCTCACCGTGAAGAACCCGCACCTGGCGGGAGACCTCAAGACCAAGCTCTGCGACTTCGAAGACCTGAACAACGTCGACGATTTCTCGTTGCTGCAGGTGCTGCGCCTCACTGACACGCGTGATCTGTGCCACGCGCTGAAGGGGGCCAACAAGGATCTCGCGGAGCGCATCTATCGCAGCATGCCGCCGGAGACCGCTCGGGCGCTCCGAGGAGACGTGGAGGTTCTGCCTCAACCCTCCTGGGAAGAGATCAAGGCGGCCCAGCAGCAGATCCGAAACATCCTGCGTGGCCTGGTGGCGCTCGGCAAGATCAAGTTCAAGTGAGTCTGGGCGATTCCGCCCGTTCAGTGGGGTCCGCACGGGCGGAAACGTTTCGGCCGCCCCTTCGGGAGCGGCTGTGAAGGTGGAAACGGCGCGTGATCATCAAAGGGAAACGAGGCGAGCACGCCTCCGAGGAAGAACCTCGACTCGCTCCCGCGGCGCCGCAGGGGCGCGAATCTGCCTTGATCAAGAGCAAGGGGGCGCCGCTGTCGGCCCCCGAGCCCCTTCCCACCGCCCGCCGCTCCTCCCTCGTGAAGCGCGGAACCTACAGTCACACCGAGGCTGATGAGGCGCCCCAGGCACACGCTCCAGGTCCCGTTGACGAAACTGATCGCGTCGTCATCCCCACGGGAGATCGCCCCGCGCCTGCTCCGATTCCGGCGTTCTCAGATCCATCAGAGGGGGGGCATGTGCCTCCGCCGTCGATGGGTCCCCCTGTTGATCAGCAGATCATCGAGGAGGCGAAGCGTCGCGCGGAGGCCATCATGCGCCAGGCGCAGCTCGACGCCCGCAAGCTGCTCGAGGAGTCGAAGATCCACTGTCAGAACGCCCTCGAGCAGGCAGAGCGTGAGGGCTACGTTCTCGGTCAGCAGAAGGGCTACGAGGCGAGCACCAGTGAGATGGTCGAGCTCATCCTCCAGATCCGGCAGATGCTGGGCGATGTGGTGTACGCGCGTGAGAAGGTGCTGCGAAGCTCCGAGGGGGCGGTGGCCCATCTCGCGCTCCAGATCGCCGAACGCGTGACGCAGACCGCGGTCACCGTGAATCCTGAGATCATCAAGAACCAGGTCTCGTTTGCCCTCGAGAAGGTCAAGGACCGCGAGCACGTCACGGTGCGCGTGAACCCTGAAGATCTCGACGTGGTTCGCGCCCGCCGCGACATGTTCCAGAAGATCCTCGAGGGACCGAAGACGTTCGAGATCAATGGCGATCCGAAGGTAGACCGAGGTGGCGTCATCATCGAGACCAATCTGGGAAATGTCGACGCGCGCATCAGCACCCAGCTTCAGGCGCTTCACGTGGCGGTCATGGAAGTCGAGAAGCGCATGCAGGAGGAGTGGGAGCGCGCCGCCATCGCCGCCCGTGAGCAGGCGATGCAGCTCGGACTGCCGCCGCACCTGGCGGAGCAGGCGCAGCTTCCGCCCCTCCCTCCCCTGCCGGAGTTCGACCCGGCGTCGATGGTGGATGAGGCGCAGCACTGGGAGGGCGCCGTCGAGCCGGATCAGGTCGTGTACGAGCAGGCGCCCGCCTACGGGGGAGAGGGCGATTGGCAGGCGCAGACCTACGATCCGGCTGTGATGTCTCCCGCGCAGGTCGATCCGTCTGCGGGGTGGCCACAGGAGGCGCAGCAGGCGCCTGTCCAGTGGAGCGCGCCCGTGGCCCCCGCGGAGCTGGGGCAGACCCAGGTCGAGGAGGGCGCTCCGCATGATCAGTGATCTCGGTCCCCTCGACCTCGAGAGCATGGCGCCGTGGGTGCGCGCCGTGGCGAACGCCACCACGGTGAAGATGCACGGCAAGGTCACCAACGTGGTGGGTCTGGCCATCGAGTCAGAAGGCCCGACCTGCAAGATGGCTGAGCTCTGCTACATCTATCCGAAAGACAGCGATGATCCCCCGATTGAAGCCGAGGTGGTGGGGTTCAAGGGCAATCGCGTTGTGCTCATGCCTCTCGGCGAGGTGCGAGGAATCGGCCCGGGCTGCGAGGTGCGAGCCACGGGCGGGCCGCTGATGGTTGCCGTGGGGCACGCACTCCTGGGGCGCGTGCTCGATGGCCTGGGAAACCCCATCGACGGCAAGGGTCCCATCGATCCGGACGCGATGTACTCCGTCCACAACGAGGTGGTGAACCCGTTCCTGCGGCCGCGAATCACGAAGCCGCTCCAGACCGGGGTGCGTGTTCTCGATGGTCTGCTCACCCTGGGTCGCGGCCAGCGCGTGGGAATCTTTGCCGGTTCAGGTGTGGGAAAGTCGACGTTGCTCGGCATGATTGCCCGCAACACAGACGCAGACGTCAACGTGCTCACGCTCATCGGAGAGCGCAACCGCGAGCTGCGCGATTTCATCGAGCTCGATCTGGGAGAGGAAGGCCTCAAGCGCTCGGTCTGTGTCGTGGCGACCTCTGACAAGCCAGCGCTGGTGCGTCGCATGGGCGCTTATGTGGGAACCGCGGTGGCGGAGTTCTTCCGCGATCAGGGCAAGGACGTGTTCCTCATGATGGACTCGGCCACGCGATTCGCCATGGCGCAGCGCGAGGTGGGGCTGGCGGTGGGAGAGCCGCCAGCCACGAAGGGGTACACCCCTTCGGTGTTCGCGCTCTTCCCCAAGCTCCTCGAGCGCCCCGGCACATCGCCCACGGGCACCATCACGGCGCTGTACACCGTGCTGGTCGAGGGTGACGACATGAACGAGATCATTGCCGACACGGTGCGTGGCATCCTCGATGGCCACATCGTCCTGGCACGCAAGATCGCCCATCAGAACCGCTATCCCGCGGTTGATGTGCTGCAGAGCATCTCGCGTCTCTTCCCGGAGATCACAAAGCGCGATCATCAAGATGCCGCAGGCAAGCTGCGCAAGGTGCTCGACACCTATCAGAAGAACGAGGACCTCATCAAGATCGGCGCCTACAAGGACGGCAGCGATCCGGATGTCGACTACGCCAAGCGCATGTTCAAGGAGGTCGTGGGCTTCCTGAGCCAGCGCAAGGACGAGCCGACGCCGATGGACCAGACTCTCGAGATGATGAAAGCCCTCATGGCGCGCTGATGCCAGCCAAGCGCTTTGTCTTTCGGCTGCAGACCGTACTCGAGCTCAAGATCAAGAAGGAGGATGAAGAGAAGAAGAAGCTCGGTGACCTCATCGCCTGGCAGAAACAGGAAGAGCAGATCCTTGCCCAGCTGGTGGCGACCGAGCAATCGACGCGCGCCTATCTCAAGGAGAAGCAGGCCACGGGTCAGTGGATCGAGGTAGACGAGCTCAAGCGCATCTCGTATTATCTGAAGAAGGTGGCGGGTGAGATCGAGGCACAGAAGCAGAAGCTCATCGAGATCGCCCGTCGCATCGAGGAGCAACGAGACGCTCTTCTGGCCGCCGTCAAAGAGAAGAAGACGCTCGAGACACTCAAGGAGAACCAGCACCAAGAGTGGCTGCGCGAGGTCGAGGAGGAAGAGGCCAAGGTCCTCGACGAGCTTGCCACCCTGAAATATGCCCGTGAAGGGTACGGCAACGAAGAATAGGAGCGGGGCCCGATCAGCCCCATCGGAACGCGAAAGCGTGTGGAAAGGCAGGGAGACAGACCATGGGAATTCTCGACCGAATCACAGCCATCGAGACGCGCATGCACGAGATCCAGACCATGATCAGCAGCCAGCAGGTGGCGGCGCCCACCTCGGCGGCAATGTCTGGTCAGGCGTCGTTCCAGGCCGTCATGGGCGGCGTGATGGGGGCGCAAGGCATGCCCGGCGCCCCGTCTGCCGCGGCGGGGATGCAGCAGATGCTGCCCGGCATGACGCCCATGGGGCTGACGGGAATGGCGGGAATGCTGCCGGGCGCGGGAACCCCTTCTCCGATTCCTCCTTCCACAACGGGCGCCCCCGCCGCCACGCAGTTCGATGACCACATCAAGGAAGCCGCCGAGAAGTGGGGCGTCGATCCGCTGCTGGTGCGCGCCGTGATCCAGCAGGAGTCGGCGTTCAACCCCAGCGCGACCTCGAGCTGCGGGGCGCAGGGCCTCATGCAGCTGATGCCAGAGACGGCGCGCAGCCTGGGCGTGTCGAACGCCTACGATGCCCGCGAGAACATCATGGGGGGCACACGTTACCTGAAGGGGCTGCTCGAGCGCTTCAACGGCGACACCCGTCTTGCGCTCGCCGCCTACAACGCAGGGGCGGGGAACGTCCAGAAGTACGGTGGCGTTCCCCCGTTCGCCGAGACCCAGAACTACGTGGCTCGCATCATGAGCAACTACGAGGGCATGAAGACCCCGAAATGAGTTCTTCCGTGATGGCGGACACGGAAGCGTGCCCGCCGTCTGCGGTTCAATGAGTCGAGGAGATTGAAAGGAGGTAGAGGGCGATGGACAAGATGACGGAACATCCGAACCTGATCTCTCTGATCAGCAGCAACAAGCCCGAGAGCGGCGCGCGCAAGCAGGCCGCGAACACGGAGGGCGACTCGTTCTCGAAGGTTCTCGAGAAGAAGACCGGCAAGACCGACGAGGCCGCTGAGAAGAGCCGCGAGACCATCGCGAGCGACAAGCCGACAGAGAAGGGGCGCGAGAAGAGCAAGGATCAGGTCGAGCTCGAAGAGCGTCTCAAGGCTCGCCTCAACGGCAAGCCCGGTGAGATGTCGATGGCGAACTACATCTACAACATCGTGCTGCAGAACCCGGATGCCCTCTCCCTCTCAGAGAAGCAGGCCTTCAAGGTCGGTGAGTTCTCGAATGAGGCGATCGACGCAAGCGAGTTCAAGAAGATGCTGGGTGAGCGCGGTCTCGATCTGAAGAACCTCAACCTCACCCAGCTGGCGCAGCTTGCGCAGACCACGAACAAGGCCCAGGTGACGGCCTTCCTCGACGAGCTCGTCAAGAAGCAGCGTCACGACGAGAAGGCGCCGGAAGGCGCGATGCTCGGCGTGAAGACCGACGATTCCCGCCCTGAGCAGGCGGAGAAGGAGCGCAAGACAGCCGAGGCGCGTGGCACGGAGAGTGCCCGCACCGAGGAGACGTCTCCCCAGCCTCGGTTCGACCTGGTCTCTGAGAGCCAGCGCCCCCAGAGCACCGAGACCTCGAGTCGCAAGGAAGAGCGGGAGAAGGTCATTGCCCAGATCATCGAGCGCATGGAGATCCAGAATGTGGGACGGCGCACCGAGCTGACGCTCAAGCTGAACCCGGAGTACCTGGGGGAGATGCGCGTCAAGCTCTCGAGCGAGAACGGCAAGCTCGAGGCGTCGTTCGAGACGACCTCGCGCGAGGTTCGTCAGTTCATCGAAGAGGGCTGGGAGGGTCTCCGCGACACGTTCACCCGCAAGGGTCTGAACCTGCAGAAGGTCACGGCCACCCTGGTCGAGAGCGTCACATAGACGTGGGGGGGAAGGCCTCGACATCGCCGAGGTGCTCCCCCTCACGACGTCGGCACCTCTCGTCTAGGGGGTGCAGGTTGCCAAAGAGTAAACCTCGTTAACAAAGTGTTAACATCGCGTTAAAGGCTTCGCAATCACGCCCTGATACACTACGAGTGCAGCAGAGCGTAGAAAATCCTGGAGGACGGCCGAATGTTCGATTTCAACTACCAGGTCAACGGCATCATGCAGAACCAGCAGATGCTCAACACGTACTTCAACAACATGCAGAACCAGTTCACCCCTGGCTACAAGGCCGAGTCGGTGTCGTTCACCGACGTGCTGGGTCAGCAGATGGCCGGACGTGGTGCAAAGGCCAAGACCAACGGCATCATCTTCACCCAGGGTCAGATCTATGAAGACAAGAACCCCACGCACATGGCCATCAACGGCCAGGGGTTCTTCGCGGTGACTGACGGCCGTCAGACGCACTACACCCGCGATGGCCAGTTCCAGTGGGGCCAGGACGGCAGCCTGCAGATGGGCGACGGCAAGAAGGTGATGGGCTTCGAGCTCGACGCCAACGGCAACCAGTCAGGTGAGGCCAAGCCCCTCAAGTGCGCCATCGACCCCCAGAACGGCCTCTACATGGGCAAGTACAACAGCGTGAGCTTCGATGAGAACGGCACGCTGTTCGGTGAGGTCACCGAGACCAACCCGGCCACCAACCAGACGGTGACCCAGAAGGTTCCCATCGCTCAGGTCGCCCTTGCATCGTTCGCCAATGCGGGTGGCCTGCAGAAGAGCGGCAACACCACCTTTGTCGAGTCCAAGAACTCGGGCAAGGTGGCGCTGGGGGTGTCCGGCCAGGGCGCTCTCGGAAAGATTGCCACGGGCAGCCTCGAGATGTCGAACGTCGACTTTGCACAGCAGGCAGCCGCAATCGGCATGGCCAAGCAGAACTACGAAGCCAACTTCGCCGCCTTCCGCGCGATGGACAAGCTCACCGAGTCTGCTCTGGGCCTCATCCGCTAGGCGTTCCGCGATGCAAGGGGAGGTTGACGGGATCCGTCCCGCGGCCTCCCTTTCGCTTTTTGTGTCTTGTGCGCGCGTATCTCGGGTAGCGGGCGGCGGGCGATGCGTTGCTGGCAGATCTGCACAGCGAAGGGGAATTCTGCCCCTGCTCGTGCAATCTCCTCATGATGCGTGGCCCTGCACGCACTTCCATCGCAGATCGGAGGCTCCCTTTTGCGCGACGATTCCGGCGGCTCCTTTGATCAGGTCATGCGTCTGACGCGCGAGCACTCGGCGACGAGGCGGTACGCCATGGCGGACCGCTACGATTTCAAGCAGACCGAGAAGTTCTCGCAGGACCAGACCAAGTTCCTGGAGCGCATCTACTCGTCGTTTGCCGAGCACGCCATCACCGTGCTCGCGCCGCTCCTCCAGACACGCGTCGACCTCGACCTGCAGCCCATCAAGCCGCAGCCCTATCAGAAGTACCTGAACTCCCTGCCTGACCCGACCATGCTGGTCGTGTTCAAGGTCGATGCAGACACGCAAGGCCTCCTGAGCCTCGAGTACGAGCTGGCCTTCGGGCTCATCGATCGGCTCATGGGGGGGCGCGGTGTGAAGTTCGACGAGTATCGCTACTTCACCGATCTCGAGCGGGCGGTGCTGCAGCGACCCGTGGCTCGTCTTCTCGAGGCGTACGGCGAGGCGTGGCGCGACGTGGTCTCGGTGCGGCCCGTGTTCGGGGCGATGGAGCTCAACCCCCTGGCGGTGCACATCGTGCCGCCCAGCGAGACCATGGTGGTGGTCACGTTCCACGCGGTCATCGCCCAGAGCGAGGGCACCATCGAGATCTGCCTGCCCTTCAAGCACCTCAAGAGCATCGTTCCGAAGGCCAGCTTCGATGAGTTCCTCATGTCGCGGCAGACCGCTGCGGCCCCTGGCGGCCTGCCGCCCATCGTCACCAAGAACCTGGAATCGGCCAAGGTGCCCATCTCAGTCGAGATCGGTCGCGCGGAGGTCATGTTCCAGGATCTGCTGGGCCTCGAGGTCGGAGACACCATCAAGCTCAACACTGCAATCGGTGAGCCGCTGCGAATACGCGTGAACGATCGAACGAAGTTCCTCGGGCACCCCGGCACGACCCGGGACGGCAAGCTGGCAACCAAGCTCGTGCGCGTTCTAACGGAAGGAGACGAAGAGTTTGAGGAATGAGAGCCTGTTCGGCCATCACGACGAGCCGGTCGCCAAGGGCGTGCGGTTCGACATGATCGAAGCCAGTGAGTCGGGGGGGGCGCCGTCGTCCATCGACCTGCTGCGTGACGTTCCCCTCGAGGTCCAGGCGCAGTTGGGCAAGTCACGCAAGCTCGTGAAGGATATCTTGAAGCTCAATGTCGGCTCCATCATCGAGCTCGACAAGGAGGCCGGCGAGCCGGTTGACATCCTGGTGAACAACAAGCTGATTGCGCGTGGCGATGTGGTCGAGATCGACGGCAACTACGGCGTGCGCATCATTGAAATCGTGTCTCGCTGACGTCGCTGTCAGCAAGACACGCACTCGGCCAGAGAAGGCAGGCGATCGCGTCATCAACGGGCTGCTGAGCATCGTGGACCGGGGCAGGGCACGAATGTGCGTGTGGACGGCAGTGCTGCTGCTGTTCCTGGGCACCGGCGTGGCCACGGCTTCGCCATCGCCATTGCCGTCGGCTGAAGCCGCTGTGTCTGCGCCCGCCACACATACGTCTGGCGAGCCGCTGCCGCACGACGCGACGCCGAACCCGGCCGCTTCGAGTGAAGCCCGCCGGGGAACGGTGAGCGATCCCGTCGGTGGCATTCCCTATGCCGAGGGGCCGCGTGAGTGGCGGCATGGCGAGGAGATCAACTGGGGTCGTCAGATCGCCACCACGATGATCTGGCTGGTCCTCATGTGCGGAGCCATCTGGCTCATTCTCCGGGTGCTGTACGGGCGGGTCGGATTCGGAGGCTTCGGGCAGGGCTCGAAGCGAACCATACAGGTGATCGACCGGCACTTCCTCGGTCCCCAGAGGGCGTTGATTACCGTGCGTGTTCCGGGCAAGGTCCTGCTCCTGGGCATGACCGAGCAGACCATCACCACCCTGGCCGAGCTCTCTCCAGAAGACCTGGAGGTGCCGACCCTCGCAGGGGGCATAGACCCTGGCGTTCGACTCGTCTCCGAGGTACCTGTGTCGAGCGAGCCCCCGCGTGACAACATCGTCGATCTCGCCGCGCTGTTCGGCCGTCGCGGAGCGCAGTCCGGGAAGGGAGATGACGCGGAGTGAGCGGTGCAGCAGGTTCGATGCGACCCTACCGACGAGCCGTGGTTCTCTGCGCGCTCTTCTTCCTGGCGCTTGCGGGGGTTGCGCTGGCGCAGAACGCCCCCGAGCTGACCCTTCCCACCATCAAGATCGAGGAGGGTGGCAAAGGCGGAGGCGGCCTTGCGACGCCGCTTCAGATCTTGATGCTGATGACCGTGCTGTCGCTGGCGCCCTACATCCTCGTCATGACCACGTCGTTCATCCGCATCAGCATCGTGCTGTCGTTCCTGCGCACCGCGATGGGCACGCAGCAGGTGCCGCCGACCCAGGTGCTCATGGCGCTCAGCCTGTTCATGACGCTCTACATCATGTCGCCCGTGGGCAAGCGCATCAACGAGACGGCGCTGCAACCCTACTTCTCGAACAAGATCAAGCAGGCGGAGTTCATCGATCGGGCGTCAAGCCCGCTCAAGGACTTCATGTTCGCCAACACCCGAAAGACAGACATCGTGCTCTTCTTCCGCTTGAGCAATCTCAAGGAGAAGGAGTTCCCCGCCATCGAGAAGCCGGCAGACGTGCCCATCCACATCATGCTCCCGTCGTACATCGTGAGCGAGATCAAGACCGCGTTTGCCATCGGCTTCCTTCTCTACATCCCATTTCTCGTCATCGACATGGTGGTGGCTTCTGTGCTCATGTCGATGGGCATGTTCATGCTCTCTCCCATGACCATCTCATTGCCGTTCAAGCTCTTGCTGTTCGTCATGATCAATGGGTGGGAGATCATTCTCGAGGGGCTCGTGAAGAGCTTCAAGCAGCCGGTCTACTGACGGAGGAAAGCAGTGCTGTTCCTGGCCAAGATCACCTTCGATGACGGCTTCATCCTCGGCATCTGCAGCGAGGCGCTCTACCTCATCCTGCTGCTCTCTTCTCCCATGCTCATCTCGGCGCTTCTGGTGGGCCTCGTGATCAGCATCCTGCAGGCCACCACGCAGGTTCAGGAGCAGACCCTCTCGTTCGTGCCCAAGATCGTCATCACGTTTCTCTCGCTCATCCTCTGCAGCACCTGGATCGGCGGCATGCTCGGCGGGTTCGCGGTACGCATCTTCAGTCTCATTCCCAACCTGGTTGTGAAATAGGAGTCGCGCGGGTGAACAACAGCCCAGAGTTCTACACCATATGGGCGGTCTGGCTGCTGATCTTCGTTCGCATGGTCGGCTTCTTCGTGCAGGCGCCCATCTGGGGTTCCGCGCACATCCCCAAGCCGGTTCTCGCGGCGACCGCCGCCATGATCTCGGTGGTGCTGTTCCCGCACGTGCCCGTTCCCAAAGGGCTCGAGACCCTGGGAGAGCATCTGGCGGGAGGCGACTTCACGCCGTTGGCCTATTTCATCGCCGCGCAGTTCACGGTGGGGCTGGTGATCGGCTACATGTCGTACCTCATCATGGCGGCTGTGCAGTTCGGCGCCGAGCTGCTCGATGTGCAGATGGGCCTCTCGGTGGCGGCCAGCTTCGACCCCGCAAGCCACGGTTCCGTGAACATGATCCGACGCTGGGCCTTCTATCTCGCCATGGTCTTGTATCTGCTCATGAACGGTCACTACAAGGCGCTCGAGGCCATGAAGTTCTCGTATCAGGTCATTCCGCTCGACGGCATCAACTTCAGCTACTACATGCTCGAAGATCTCATTCTCAAGACGGGGCTGATCTTCTCCCTGGGGCTTCAGATCGCCTCACCCGTCGTGGCCTCGCTCTTCATCACGCAGGTGGCGCTTGGACTGCTGGCCCGTGTGGCGCCTCAGATGAACGTGTTCATGCTGAGCTTCCCGCTCAACATCATGATCGGCATGACCCTGCTCTCATCGATGTTGCTGCTGCTGCGTGAGCGCCTGGCGCAGCTCTTTGATGACAACATCCACTGGATGTGGCAGAACATCCGGTTTCTCGTTCCCCACACGAGTGGGTTCGCGATCTGGTAGAGAGAGGAGGAAGACGACATGAGCGGTGAAGACAGCGACAAGACCGAAGAACCAACAGAGCACAAGCTGCAGGAGGCCCGCAAGAAGGGCCAGGTCTTCAAGAGCCAGGAGATCGTGAGCACCTGCATGCTGCTTGCCACCGCAGGCGTGCTCATGACGGCCGGCGGCTGGATGTTCGGTGAGGTCATCAACTTCACGCGGGCTCGCTGGACGAACATCATTGAGAACAGCGATTTCGCTGGGCGAGACCTGAAGCTCGATTTCGCGTGGTGGACGTTTGCCTTCCTCAAGATCCTGGGGCCGCTCCTCGCTCTCGCCTTCGTCATGGCGGTGATCGCAAATGTGGCGCAGATCCAGTTCCTGTTCTCAACAGAGTCGATTCAGCCAAAGCTCTCGAAGATCAACCCCATCGAGGGGTTCAAGCGCATCTTCTCCGCCAAGTCTCTGATGGAGCTGGCCAAGCAGCTGGCCAAGCTCGGCTTGATCGGATGGATTGTCTACAAGGTCGTCAGAGAGTCGCTTCCATCACTCGTAAACCTCATCGAGCAAGACATCGGTTACACGGTCACGACCACGCGCAGCATCTGCATTGAAATCATCAAGAAGGTGATTGTGGGCAGCATCGTCATTGCGGCAGTCGACTACATCTTTCAGAAGAAGCAGTACATGAAGCAGATGAAGATGTCGATGCAAGAGCTCAAGGACGAGTACAAGGACACCGAAGGAAACCCTCAGGTGAAGGGCAAGCTGCGCCAGCTCATGCGCCAGGCGTCACAAGGGCGCATGATGGAGGGCACGGCGGGGGCCAACGCGGTGGTGACCAACCCGACCCACCTGGCCGTTGCGCTGCGGTACGAGCAGGGGCTTGATGGCGCCCCCAAGGTCGTGGCCAAGGGCGAGAACCTCATTGCGGCCCAGATCAAGGTCATCGCCGAGGACAACGACGTGCCGGTGCTCGAGAACGTCGAGCTGGCTCGGGCGCTGTTCTCGGCCTGCGAGGTGGGTCAGGAGATCCCTCCCGACCTCTACAAGGGCGTGGCCGAGGTGCTTGCCTACGTCTTCAAGCTGAAGCGAAAGCGTCAGATGCGTCGCAAGCGCGCGGCGCAGTCCACGGGGGCGAAGCGCTGAGGGTCTGCGCCAGCAGGCTTCAAGGCCAGCGGGTGGGTGAAGTCCGAACGTCCAGGGAGATGCACGTCGCATGAAGTTCAAAGCTGCAGACATCGGGGTCGCCGTGGTGGTCATCGGCATCATCCTCATGCTGATCGTGCCGCTGCCACCGACGTTCCTCGACATCCTCCTGACGATGAACATCGCCACCTCGGTGATCACGATCCTCATCTCGATCTACATCACCAACCCGCTCGAGTTCGCGGTCTTCCCGACCATGCTGCTCGTGGCGACCCTCTTCCGACTGGCGCTTGACGTGTCGGCCACGCGTATGATCCTGGCCGGCGATCCGCACTCTCCGGATTCGTGGTCGGTGCCCACAGACGGGACCAAGCCCATGCCGCTATGGGCCGGTCATGTGATTCCCGCGTTCGCCCAGATCGTCGTGGCGGGCAACATCGTCATCGGCCTCATCATGTTCCTCATCTTGATCATCATCCAGTTCATGGTGATCACGAGCGGTGCCGAGCGTATCGCGCAGGTCGCGGCTCGATTCACCCTCGACGCCATGCCCGGCAAGCAGATGGCCATCGACGCCGACCTCCACTCCGGCCTCCTCGACGCCGAGGGCGCGAAGAAGCGGCGCAAGGAGATCGAGCGAGAGGCTGACTTCTACGGCGCCATGGACGGTGCCGGCAAGTTCGTCAAAGGCGACGCGATGGCCGCCATCGTCATCATGATCGTGAACCTTCTAGGAGGCGTGCTGGTCGGGCTTCTCTATCACGGCTTGAGCGCCTCAGACGCATTCAAGAACTACGCCATCCTCTCCATCGGAAACGGTCTCGTGACAACGCTGCCCGCGTTCCTGATGTCGACCTCGATGGGTATGGTCGTCACCCGTGCCGCCTCTGAAGCCAACCTCGGCGAGGACGTGGTGAAGCAGGTTGCGGCGCAACCCACCGCGCTGAAGGTCGCCGCTGGTTTCATGGGACTGCTCGGTACCTTCGACATCTTCGGATTGTTCGGCCACCAGCTGTGGTGGGTGTTCTACACCCTGGGAGGCGTGTTCTGGGTGGTTGCCGGCAAGCTCGATCAGAAGTCGGTCGAGGTGGCCGTCCAGGAGACAAAGAAGGAAGAGCAGCAGAAGCAGGAGCAGACGAAGAACCCGGTCAGCGTCGTGCAGATCATGCAGATCGACCCCATCTCCCTCGAGGTGGGTCGCGGCCTGCTGTCGCTGGTCGATCCCAATCAGGGGGCCAAGCTGCTCGAGCGCGTCACGTCGATTCGCCGCCACATCGCCCTCGAGATGGGCATCGTGGTGCCGGGGGTGCGCTTCCGCGACAACCTGCAGCTGAAGCCGAACGCCTACAGCATCAAGATCAAGGACGTGGAAGTGGCCACGGGCGAGGTCATGGTGAACCAGTTCCTCGCCATCGGTCCCGAAGACAAGCTCAAGGGCCTGCGCGGAACCAAGACCCTCGATCCCACCTACGGCATGCCGGGCGTGTGGATCTCGCCTGAGCAACGGGGCGAGGCCGAGCGCCTGGGCTGCATGATCTTCGATCCGGTGAGTGTCGTGGCAACGCAGCTCACCGAGGTGGTGCGAACCCACGCGGCAGATCTGCTGGGCCGTCAGGAGGTCAATGCCCTCATCGAGACGGTGAAGAAGACACACCCCGCCGTGGTGAAGGAGCTCATCCCGGATCAGGTGAGCGTGGGCGAGGTTCAGAAGATTCTGCAGAACCTGGTGCGCGAGCGGGTATCGATTCGCGACCTGGTGACGATTCTCGAGACGATTGCCGACAACGTGCACATGACAAAGGACTCCGAGGTTCTCACCGAGTGCGTGCGCGTGCAGCTGTCACGCTCCATCTGCAAGGAGTACATGAACAACGAGGGCGTGATCAACGTGATCACCCTCGATCCCCAGATCGAGCAGATGGTGGGGCAGTCGATTCAGCGAACCGACATGGGATCGATTCTCGCCCTCGACCCGAGCATCGGCCAGGCGATTCTGCAAGCGCTGGGCCAGGAGGTGCAGAAGCTTCAAGACCGTGGTCTGCAGCCCATCGTGCTGTGCGCGCCGCAGATCAGGCCATCGATCAAGAAGCTCACCGACCGTTCGTTCCCGAACCTTGTCGTGCTGTCGTGGAACGAGATCGCGCCGCGCGTGAACGTCAATCCGGTGGGCATGGTCACGGCCTGATCCGCCGCCCAGCCCAGGTACGCCTCAGGGGACAGATCGTTGCGCGGCTCGGATGTGCAGCGCCTATCGCTTGCCGTAGCGCGCGCTCAGCTTCTCCTGCACGGCCGCGTTGAGATCGGTGACGAACTGATCGAGCTCGTCTGAGCTGAGGGCGCCCACCGCTGCAAGGCCGCGATCGATTCGGGCGAGCATGTCGTCGAGGAAGGCTTCGTCGACGATCTGGGGGGGGCTCACGCGCACCAGGGTGGGGGCGTGGATCGGGGCGAGCAGCAGCAGATGCTCCTCCTTGGCCAGGTAGCGCACCAGTGGCAGGCCCTGCCGACCGTCTGCGAGGACGAACGTGCGCATCAATCCGAGCCCCTTGATCTCGACGACCATCGGATGCTTGCGCTGCAGCGCCTCGAGCCCCTCTTGGAGATACCTGCCGAGCCTCGCGCTCTGCTCGACGAGGTTCTCTTCGATGACGGCGTGGATGGCGGCAATGGCGGCCGCACAGACGAGCGGGTTTCCGCTCCAGGTCGAGTTGTTGTAGGCGGGTTTCGCCATGGAGGCCTGCTGCACCGCGGGGCCGTAGACGCAAGCCCCCGCGGCGAGAACGCCGCCTCCCATGAACTTGCCGAGGCAGATCATGTCGGGCACGACCCCTTCATGCTCGACGGCAAACATCTTGCCTGTGCGCCCGAAACCGGTCTGGATCTCATCGACGATCAGGAGCGCACCGTGCTGCGTGCAGAGCTCGCGCAGACGGGTCAGGTAGCCGGGGGGGAGAACGGTGCAACCGCTGGCCGACTGCACGACCTCGACGAGCACGGCCGCCGTGGTGGGGCCCAGGCTCTTCTCGACGGCCTCGATGTCACCAAACGGAACAAGCGTGCAGCCATCGAGCAGGGGAAAGAACCCCTCGCGCCAGTAGGGCACGCCGGACACGGAGGAGCAGCCGATGGACATGCCGTGGAACGAGTTCTGTGTGCTGATGATCTGGGGGCGCTGCGTGGTCAGTCGGGCAAGCTTCATGGCCACCTCGATGGCCTCGGTGCCACTTGCGGTGACGAAGGAATGGTTCAGGTTCCCGGGCGTGATCCCGGCCAGCAGCTCGGCCAGCTGCGCCTGCGTGGGGTTGAACCCGAACTTCGGGGAGAGCGGGAGGCGGTCGAGCTGCGCCTTCACCGCCGCCACCACGCGCGGATTGCGATGGCCGAGGCCGAACACGCCTCCGATGGTGGTGCCATCGATGAACTCACGGCCGTGGCGGTTGCGTATCTTCGTGCCTTCGGCTTCGTACTCGACGAAGTCATCGGTGAGAACCTCGAGGTAGAGGGCGCTCATCGGATCGATGAATCGGTAGTAGGCGTCGATGGTGAGCTGCTCGAAGGGATCGAGCGCGGGCAAGGATGCGGCTGCCGTGAACATGGTCGAGGGCTCCCGTCCAAGGCTGGGCGGCGGTGCTGCGCTACCCGAGAGAGAAGCGCGCGCGGACGCGCCGTGGGGCCAGTTTTCTTTGTGCCTCCAGGGCTTCCCTGCGGGGAGCGAGGAGACGGCGTGGCGCAGATGCTGAATCCGGGGAGGGCCGCCCGATCGCGTTTACAAGTTGGAAACGTTTCGTTTACAAGACCGCAACAAACCGCCCTTTACTTTGTCTCCCCCCCGTGTGATAATAGGCTCAAGAACAAAACATCTGAGGAGGCGTACCAAGATGATTGGTGGCGGAATGCAGAACGGCGCGGCGATGGCCCAGCTCCAGAACAACGACTTCCAGAACGCCCAGACCATCTACACCCAGATCCAGGCTGACAACCAGAAGCAGCAGATGGAGCGCTGGAAGATCGCCCAGGACACCCAGACCAAGATCTTCGAAATCCAGCAGGATGTGACCGCGAACAAGGCCCAGACCCAGGACAAGGCCTACAAGAAGTGGGACGAGTACATCCGCGCGTAGTCGCTCTCGAGCGTCACGTGTGAAACAGCAGGCAGCACGCCTGCTGTTTTTCGTTCTGGGCTGGCTGCGCGGGCCAGCCCGTTGTCGTTCTGGCCGATCTGCACCTCAACACGAAGAGGCGCCGTGCGGCTTGCGCGTTGTCGGCGTAGAAGGGCAGGCGGGGCTGGCTTCCCGCGCTTCGTGGGGCGAGCGGAGATGTTCACCTCACGGACATCGTTCTCGACAGTCATTTTACCGTGGCTTCACTCGATCGTGAGACCCTGTGGGCAAGGGAAAACACGCGTAGGAGGTACACGGAAATGGCTCTTCCTGCAATTGCGGGCAATCTGCTCGGGGGACTCGCGATGGGGGCGATGGGAGGCGGCGGTCAGTCGAATGCCGCCGCGCAGATGCAGCTGGTGAACAACGACTTCCAGAACGCCCAGACCATCTATACCCAGATCCAGGCGGACAACCAGAAGCAGCAGATGGAGCGCTGGAAGATCGC
>RGZZ01000007.1 GCA_010028905.1 Pseudomonadota bacterium
GGGCCTGGCTTCTCCTTCCCCGCGACAGCGAGGCGAGCGCCCGCTCTCGCCGATCAGGGCATGCCGGCTGACATGACATGCGAATCGACCCAGACTGCGCCGCACGTGCGCAGGTTCTCACCGTGCGAGCGCACGCCAGAGACGCTGAACCACGCGCTGCGCAGCGCCGAGACCGAGAAGCGGACGGGCGGCTTCATTCCCTGAACGGTTCGCCAGGGCACCACGTCAACGTCGACCTCCCGAAGAGACGGCACCGTATCGAATGCGACCTGCACCGCGCGATCGACGCTCTCCTCGATCGCCTCGCGACGCATCGGTTCCCCGCTGTAGATCTCGATGAGACCGATCTCCCCCACCGGTCGACGGGTCTTGTCCTTCGCGCTGGCACGAACACCGCTGCGCGTGGCGATGCCCACCTTGAGCACCTTGTTCGGCAGGCGGGCGTGTTGCAGCGCCTTGGCCAGGGCGAGCTCGTGCGGCGTGTCGAGGAACATCATCTCGGTGGTGCCGCGCAGGGGATCGGTTCTCTTGTCGCGCGGGCGAGGGCGGTGCTCGATGTCCTCCCACGAGGCGCGCTTCACCATGCTTGCGCCCCCGTGCGTCTTCATGGCCTCGAGAGGAACGACACGGGCCTCGTCCGGATCGGGTCTGCCCTGCAGCCACGCGAGCGGGTTGATGGCTTCCGAGGAGATGCGGAACACCCGTCTGAGCTCGTCGTTCGACAGCAGGCCGAGGGCAAGAAGCACCCCCAGCAGAGCCAGCGCGATGAGTGCGGCGATGGTCCTCACGGGACGACGAGCGCCATGACCGCCTTCTGCACGTGCAGGCGGTTCTCTGTCTGATCGAACACGATCGACTGGGCGCCATCCATCACGGCGGCGGACACCTCTTCTCCCCGATGTGCCGGCAGGCAGTGCATGAACACCGCGTCGGGCCGCGCACGCGCCATGGCCTGCTCATTCACCTGGTAGGGCGCGAACACCGAGCGGCGGGCCTCCTCCTCGCCCTCCTGCCCCATGCTCGTCCACACGTCGGTGTAGACGGCGTCCGCCTGGTGCAGGGCCTCCTGCGGATCCTGCGTCACGCAGGCGGAGCGTCCACGCGCCGCAGCGATCTCTGCCGCGCGAGCCGCGATGGCCTCGTCCGGCGCATACCCCGGGGGGTGTGCGACGGCGCAGTCGAGCCCCGCGATGGCAGCCGCGAGCAGAAGCGAGTTGGCCACGTTGTTGCCATCACCCAGATAGGCCAGCTTGAGGCCCTCG
Source organism: Pseudomonadota bacterium (assembly GCA_010028905.1). Lineage (NCBI taxonomy): Bacteria > Pseudomonadati > Pseudomonadota > Pseudomonadota bacterium. Next base: position 1,263 of record RGZZ01000007.1, read on the forward strand.
AGCCGGCCGAAGCGCTCCTGCAGCGTGAGGAGATCGCCCAGCGCCTGGCAGGGGTGCTCGAGGTCAGACAGCCCGTTGATGACCGGGATGCTCCCCCAGCGCGCCAGCTCGGTCAGGGTCTCGTGGGCGAACGTGCGCGCCATGACCGCGTCGACGAAGCGGCTCAGGACGCGAGCCGTGTCGGCAACCGTCTCTCCGCGCCCGATCTGCATGTCTCGAGACGAGAGCAGGATGGCCTGCCCTCCGAGCTGCATCACCCCAGCCTCGAACGAGATGCGCGTGCGTGTCGACGGCTTCTCGAAGATCATGGCCACCACGCGTCCCTGCAGCCAGGGGTGGGCCAGGCCTCTTCTCCGCTGCTGCTTCAGGTCAAGGGCCAGGGAGAGCACCTTCTCGACCTCGTCTTGCGTGAGATCGGCCATCGAGATGAGGCTGCGCCCCTTGAGATTCGCCATTCGAACAGGCTCCACTACGAGGTATGCTGCAACGGCATCGCTGTTCGTGCTTGCAGGTTCGCCAGCCACGCCGAGCCGTGCTGTGCCGGGCCGCTGTTCTTTTCGTCGACGGCGGCCGCCTCCTCCCCCCCGTCCCCTCTTCGGGCAGGACTCCCTGACAGTGGTGCGAATAATCCGATCGACGCATCAGCGCGTCCGCCCACCCCGGTCCACGCGATCCTTGCCGATCAGCCGCATTGACAGGCCAGCATGACCATCAAATCGAGCCCGAAGAACCAGATCGACGAAACGCTCAAGGACCTCCTGAAGCGCGTCGTCCAGCAGAATGCAAGCGACCTGCATCTGTCCGCCACCAACTTCCCCATTCTGCGAATCAAGGGGCAACTGGTTCCATTGCACACCCTCGAGCGGCTGACGCCGGACAAGATCCAGAAGATGCTCATCGGTCTGCTGACGGGCGTGCAGTACGAGCGCCTGGTGAACGACAAGGAGCTCGACCTGTCCATCGCGCTGCCAGACGTTGCGCGCTTCCGCGCCAACCTGTTCTTCGAGCAGGACGCCATGGGAGCCGTGTTCCGCGTCATCCCGAACATCCCGCGCGATCACCAGGAGCTGGGCGTCCCCCTCATCATCCGTGAGCTGGCGCAGCGCAACCAGGGGCTCATCCTCGTCACCGGACCCTCGGGGAGCGGCAAGACCACGAGTCTTGCCAGCACCATCGAGTACATCAACATGACGCGCAACTGCCACATCATCACGATCGAAGACCCCATCGAGTACACCTACGTCAACAAGAAGTGCTTGATCCGGCAGCGTGAGGTGGGCATCCACACCAACTCCTTCTCGGCCGCACTCCTCTCCGCGCTGCGCCAGGACCCCGACATCATCCTGGTGGGCGAGATGCGCGATCTCGAGACCATGAAGACCACGCTGACGGCGGCCGAGACGGGTCACCTGGTGTTCTCGACCCTCCACACCAACGGCTCCATCGATACCATCAATCGCATCATCGACGTGTTCCCCGCGCACCAGCAGTCGCAGGTGCGCATCCAGCTGGCGACAACCCTCGAAGGGGTGTTCTCACAGCTCCTCATCCCGCGCTCCCGCGGGAAGGGCATGGTTCTGGCGACAGAGATCCTCATTGCAACGCCCGCCGTGAGAAACCTGATCCGCGACTCCCGTGCCCATCATCTGCGCAGCATCATCGAGACCGGCGCGGAGTATGGCATGCAGACGATGGAGTCGTGCCTCAAGCAGCTGGTGACCTCCGGGCTCATCACCTACGAAGACGCGCTCGCTCGGGCCTACGACGTGGAGAGCTTCAAGCAGATCATGGCCTGACCCGAGGGGGCGCGTCGAGCACGCGACCCAGGGTCAGCGGAACTCCGTTCCGGTCCCCGATCGGTTCGGCCTCGGATCGACACCGCCCAGCCAGCCGCCCTTCACCTCGACCGCCGCGTCGGCCGCAATGATGCGTGACAGCACCGCGTTCGTCTTGGCGGTCTCCACGGTGAAGAGAAAGGCCAGCTTGAAGCGGTCTGCGTGATAGACCCACTTCTCGTCGTGCTGCCACGGCATCAGCCCAAGCTGGACGCGGAACTGGAACTCCCCCGCGCGCACGAGCTGCTGCCCGTCACGATAGAGCTCAGTGCCCACGACCGCGCAGACCACCCGACGTGTCTTGTCGATGGCGACGACCACATCACGGTCGCGACGCGGAGACCAGAGCTCGAACCGCTTGTCGCCATCGATCTCAGGCACGTCGCTCGACTCAGCCCGTATCAGCGACCCCAGGGCACGCTGCAGATCGGCCTCTGACATGCCCACGTAGATGCCCTGCACGCAGTACGCGCGCGGATCGGCACCCGCCCTCGCCGGATGGGGACCGAGCGCCAGCGCGGCGGCCAGGAGCAGCAGCGAGAGCGCGCTGGTTCGCAGGCACGCACCCGCGGATGCAAAGCGACGAAGCGTCATGGTTCTGGCTCGCATTGCCATCTGGGCGTCAGTGGGGCATCTCAGCTGACTTCTTCGCGAGGAGGCGCTCCTGGTCAGTTCGCGCCTCGGCGTAGTCAGCCTTGATGCGGATGGCGCTCGCAATGCACTCGAGCGCACGCTCGAGATACTGCGGGCTCTTCGTGGAGTCATACACCTTCTCGCAAGCCAGGCCGAGATACCGCAGCGGGAGGGGATTCGCGGGCGAGAGCTTGGTTGCCGTGTTGTACTCGTCGATGGCCTTGAGGAAGTCTGACTGGCGGAAGTAGAGGTCACCGAGCCTGATGTGCGGGCGTGCATCGGTGGGGCGCAGCATGACAACCCGTTCGAAGGCCTTGCGCGCCTCTTCCAGGCGACTCGCCTGCATCGCCTCTTCCGCGGTGAGCAGAACCGCCTCTGCCGCATCGGCGGTGGTATCGACGCCCAGCGGCGTGATCGACGGATCGCTGGGAGGAGGAAGCTGCTGCGGATGGTCGAGCTTGTCGAGGAGCTGCTTCGCCTCTTCTGTGCTCCCGCCGCTGGTGCAGGCAACCGCATTGCGGAGAGCGTCCTTCGCCTTGCGGAAGTCGGAGACCAGGAGGTGCGCCTTGCCGATGGCGGTCCAGGCCTCGGCGTTGTTCGCGTTTCTGCGCAGCACCTTCTCGTACTGCGTCATGGCCCCGTAGTAGTCACCGATCTTCGAGCGGATGCGCGCCGACAGCGCGAGCGCCTCGTAGTTGTCCTTGTCGGTGACGAGGATGTTGCCCACGATGGCCAGCGCCATGTGCGCGCCGTTCGGAGACGCCATATAGCGCTCGGCAAGCTTGATGCGACAGGTGTCCGGGCGGTGGATCTCGGCGGCCGCGAGATCGCCGAGCAGGGCGTAGCGGAAGCTGATCTCGACATATCCGCTGCTGGCCCGCTCCGCGCGGTTTCGCTGCTCTGTGAGCCGAGCGGCCGTCTGGGAGTCGTGGGCCGCGTTCGCCTTGTCGATCTGGCCGTTCAGCTGGCGAACCGACGTGAACGACGTCACCGCCTTGCGCATCGCGTCTTCGCTGCGATTGCCCATCACGCTGATGAACTCGTCATCGAGAATGGCGTGGTTTCGCTTCAGCACCACCGTCCACAGCGACATGTCGGCCGTCGCAAGGCTGTTGAGCAACAGGATCTGCTCCGCGTTCTTGAGCATGAGCGGACCGATGGGCTGGCCGACGAACAGGTCGTTCTCGACCGGCGTCTTCGGATAGGGCACGGCTGCGGGAACGGGCCTGGGCTTGATGTACGGCGCGGGCCTCTCGGTGCTGGCTTCGTTCTTCGCGGGGGCCGATGGCTGCGGCGTCGACGCGGGAGTCGCCACGGGTCGAGGCTTCGGGGCGGTCACCGGCGCCAGGTCGGTCTGGAACTGCACCGGCGCGGCCTGCGCCGCGCCACTCGCTCCCCCGATCGCCGCGGAGAGCGCAAGCACGGTGAGCATTCGATTGAAGTTCAGCTTGCCAGACAAGATCAGGCACCTCCCAGGTACGTGGATTGGCGCGTGTTGCACCGCTCCATCGGTCTGGGCGAGATTCGACGCCCGACGCGCGCTCCCTCCCCTGCACGCCGCGATCATGGGTTCTGCTGCGGGTGGCGCATTGACACGGAGAATGGAGTTGGCTATAATCTGTGCGTCGGTCGGCTGCAACGCCGCCGCAGGTCGTGTCTCATGGGGCTGTAGCTCAGTTGGGAGAGCGCTTGAATCGCACTCAAGAGGTCGTCAGTTCGACTCTGATCAGCTCCACCACACAGATTTCTGACACGAGAAAGCGGTAACGCCTGAATGCAGACGGGCAACAGATGGCTGTGGGTCGGCGTGGGAGCGCTCGGCCTCGCACTGACCTCGGCCCTGGTGGTCCGCCACTACCGGCACGATCAGCGGCGCGCCCGTGCGTCCAACGACCCGCGCGCCCAGCAGGTCAGAGCCCTCATCGAGGAAGCCGAGAAGCTTCTCGTCATGGGCCGTCGCGGCTCCACCGAAGCGCTCTGACCCTGCGCCACGTCCCCCCCTCCTCCCGATGAACATTCTCGTCTCGAACGACGACGGGGTCTCTTCTCCCGGACTGCACGCCCTCGTAAACGCGCTAAAATCGCTCGGGCACGTCACCGTGGTGGCCCCGGACCGGGAGCGCAGCGCAGTCGGCCACTCTCTCACCTTCTTCCACCCGCTGCGCGTGCGCGAGCTCTCACGAGACGAGCACAGCATCGTCTACGCCTGTGACGGTACCCCCAGCGACTGCGTTCTCCTCGGCATCTACGATCTGATGGCGCAGCGCCCCGACCTGGTGGTCTCTGGCATCAATCGCGGGGCGAACCTCGGCGATGACCTCACCTACTCCGGAACCGTGTCGGCGGCCATGGAAGGGCTCATCCACGGGGTCCCCGGGTTTGCCATCTCGCAGGCAGCCTATGAAGACCTGCACTGGGAGACGGGCGCGGCGGTCGCACGACGCATCGCTGTCGCGCTCCAGCGTCATCCCCTCCCGCCACGCACCTTTCTCAACGTGAACGTACCGAACGTACCCCTCGACGCACTCAAGGGATTGGAAGCCACCGTCCAGGGGGAGAGCATCTACGAGCAGCGTCTCATCAAGCGCGAAGACCCCCGCGGCAGCGAGTACTACTGGATCACGGGCGCCATCCCGCGAGGAGAGCGCGTTCCGGGCACAGATTTCGCCGCCGTTCTCGACAACCGCGTCTCCATCACGCCCGTGCAGCTCAACCTCACGAACCGGGAGTTCGTGAACGAGCTCTCGACCTGGAACATCTAGCGGCCTTCATCGCCCCCACCCTGCTCTGGCAGGCCGATGCGCGGTCCCAGGCAGGAAACCTGGCCGTCTCGCTTAATCCCTGCGAACCTCATGTGGAAGGAAGTCCCCCCCAGATGTCAGTGTACACCGCCAAGAAATGGACCCTCACCCTCGATGGCCTCAGCCAGGAGCAGCTTGAGCAGCACTACAAGCTCTACGAAGGGTATGTGAACAACACGAACACGCTCCTCCAGAAGATCAAGGAGCAGATCGACGGTGGCGCCAACGGCCTCACGCCCGGGCTCGCCGAGCTGCGTCGGCGCCTCGGATGGGAGTACAACGGCATGCGCCTTCACGAGCTCTACTTCGACAACCTCGGCGCACCGGCCGCCCTCGACCCGAGCTCGGCGCTCGCGTCCCGCATCAACGAGCAGTGGGGCTCGTTCGACGCATGGCTCGCCGATTTCAAGACCGTCTGCACCATGCGTGGGGTGGGCTGGGCGATTCTCTACGCCGACCCCCACACCGGCCTGCTGCAGAACTTCTGGGTGACCGAGCACGAGCAGGGGCACCCCGCGGGATTCGTTCCCGTGCTCGTCATGGACATCTGGGAGCACGCATTCACCGTCGACTACAAGCCCACCGAGCGGGCAAAGTACGTTGAGGCGTTCTTCAAGAACATCAACTGGAGCGCCGCAGCAGACCGGTACCGCACGGTGTCGGCCCTGGCCGCGCACTGATCGGCACCCGGCAGCCCCCACGGGCCACCCCATTGATGCGGGGCCGGCAGCACAGCCTGCCGGCCCCGCGTCCATGAACCCCACCTCAAGAATCGGAGAGCACGACCCATGCTGCCCACCCGCCTCGGAATCAACGCAATCGACATCGCGCAGTGGCTCGACAGCCCGGCTGTGAAGGAGCGCCTCGAAGCCGCGCATCTGGCGCACGTCGACGAGAGCCTGAAGCTGTTCGGCATCCTCGATCTGCCGCGCAGCCTGACCGTGGCGTTCGAGGCCGCGGAGCTCGTGGCCCGCCGCGACACCATCGCCATCGTGACCGCGATCATCCATCGCAACAACGAGATCCTGGCGGGCCAGCTCGAGCAGCTCGGCATCGACACGACGAGCGTGAGCGCACCGAGCGCCTCCCCGTAGAACGAAGCGACCGCGCGTCATCTGGCCGAAAGAAGGGGCTGCCGGCACGTCGTGCGACCCACCTCGGCGCGTGATCGCAAGGACACCTTCGCAGAGCCATTGACCGCATGTTGACGCACTGTTGACGATTTAGTGATGCGCTAAAATTTTCACCCGGAACACTTGACTTCGCACGTTCGCTTCGACAACAATACGCGCAACGTGGCGACCCGCACATGCACCGCCGCGCCCCAATGCAAGGGAGATCGGTGCTTCCCCGTGACGCTCACACTCGACGCCCCCGACGCTGTCCTGGCCCGCCCTGCTTCGCAGCAGACCATTGCCGTCATCGGCGCGGGCAACTCTGCACGAGCCCTGGCGGCCTACCTGAGCGCCCAGGGCCATGTCGTACACATGCTCGTGCGAGATCTCTCGCGCACCGGCAGCCTGGCCGCAACTCGACAGGTCCGCGCGAGCGGAGGGGTGCAAGGCACCTTCGATCTGCAATCGGTCACCACCGACTGGAAGGCCGTCACGCACTGCGACACCGTCTTCATCGCCACCGTCACCACGGCATACGGCGAGGTGATCCGACGCCTCGCACCGCACCTGCGAGCAGGACAGACCCTGATCCTGTTCAGCAGCAAGCTGGCTGGCTCGGTCGAGGCGCAGCGCATCCTCGACGAGATGCAGGCATCGCGCGTGGCCGTGGTGGAGACCGACGCGCTGTTCGCCTGCCGAATCCAGCCCGACGACTCGGTCTGGATTCGCGGCGTCAAGGGATGGACGCTGTACTCCGCTCCCCAGGCCGGTCGAACCGTCGCTGACGGCAGGCAGCTCCTCGCCTTCTTCCCTCGGCTGGAACCCGCTCGCAACGTGCTGCAGCGAGGGCTCACAGACTTCGGGGCGCTCTGCCATCCGACGATCATGCTGGCCAACCTGAACACCATCGATCGAAAGTCACCCTTCCGATTCTACTACGAAGGACTCACCGACCGAACGGTCTGCCTGCTCGAGCAGATGGAGTCAGAGTTCCAGCTCCTCGCGCGTGCCTATGACACACCGCTCATCGACATGACCGAGCTGCTGCATCGCTACTACGGCTGCAACCGCAGCTCTCTGCTCGCGGCGATCCAGTCGGTGCCGAACTACCGGCACAGCCTCGCTCCCGACACCCTCTCGCATCGCTATCTGCTCGAAGACGTGCCGAACACGCTGGTTCCCCTGTATGAGCTGTCACGCCTGGCCGGACTGCGAACCCCGATGATCGATGCCGCGGTGAACATCGCGTCCATCGTGACGGGAATCGACTTCCTGCGCACCGGGCGAACCCTTGCGGCGCTGGGACTCGATGGGATGTCTGCCTCCGGGATCGTCGAATGGATGCTCGCATGAGCGCATCGACCGAAGAGCGCACGCCCGCGTCCCCATCTGATCCCGAGCAGGCGGCCGTCTCCGCTGCGGGCGCGTGCCCGGCGGAGCGCCCCGCAGATGACGCGTCCACGCCTCCCCCGCACCGCAGCGCGGTGGTCGGGTGGACCCTTCTGGCCCTTCTGGCGGCCGATGTCGAACCCATCCTGGTGAAGATCGGGTATCAGTCGCACGCCACGCCGCTGCAGCTGCTCACCGTGAAGACGATGTTGTCCGGACTTCTCATCTATCCGATCACCCGACGCTGGAGGTGGATGGGCTGGCGCAGATGCGCAGAGATGGCACGGGTGAGCGTGCTCCTGCTCATGACCAATCTGCTCATGCTGGCGGGTCTGTCACACGCAGGAGTGGTCACCGCGCTCACCATCGTCACGACCACGCCGGCCCTCGTGGCACTCGTCAACAGGGCGCGGGGAAGAGAGGTGCACGATCTTCGGTTCTGGTGTGGATTCGTGCTCTGCTTCGGAGGCGTGCTGGTGACCCTCGATCCGGGAAGACAAGGCGGCCTGTCGTGCTCGGCGCTCGGCCTGGCGCTGCTCGGAGGGGCGGTGATATCGTCGACCCTGTACCGAACCGCCCTGGAAGATCTCACACGCCGCCACGAACCGCTGCTCATCTCGACCTGGTTCTTCATCATCAACGGAACCCTCGTGACCGTGCTGCTTCTGCCCTTCATCGGCCCCGTGCCCCCGACAGCCATCGGCATCGGCATGTGGATCGGCCTCACCGGCGCCCTGGCCAACGTCGCATTTGTCGCAGCCGTGTCGATGCTCGGCGCGACACGCATGTCGATCATCAACATGCTGCAGCGCCCGCTGATCATCGTGACCGCGGCCGTGATCCTCAACGAGCCGTTCTCTGCCTTGCAGGCCGTGGGCGTGGCGCTGGTCGTATGGGGTGTTCAGCTGGCCCGTGTGAAACGGAACGACCACGCTCGAAACGATGATTGCGCGCCCCTATTGCGTCCGGTCAGACGAGATGCTATAATACCGAGGCTCTGAACCCCGAGACGCGCATCTCCTGCGCGAGGCGACAGAGAACGAGCGGTCGCGACATCCGCCGGCTGCCACAGAAAAGCTGTGAGGTGCCTCTTTTGGCCAACACGAAGTCTGCAAAGAAGTCCATCAAGGTGAACGAGCGACGCCGCGTTCGCAACCAGGCCGCTCGTTCCGCGGTGAAGACCGCCGTCAAGCGCACGGTCGATGCGGTGAAGAAGAATGTCGAAGAGGGCAAGACGATTGCCAACGCCGCATTCTCGGTGATCGACAAGGCGGCCGTCAAGGGCATCATCCACAAGAACACGGCAGCCCGCAAGAAGTCACGCCTCGCCCGCAAGCTCAACAAGGCAGCGGCCAACGCCTGATCTCCTGAGACACTGACGGGTCAGCCGCCCCGAGATCGAATCGATTCGGGGGCGGCTTTTGCGTTCCGTGGGCAGTGCTCGCCCTCGCATCACACAAGCAGCGCCCTGAGGCGCCCCCCCCTGCGCGATGCGGGCGATGGTCGTGCGCAAGACTCCTTCAGCGCGACGGAGACCGCCCTGCGGCGGTCAGGGCCCCCGCGATGCGCGCCCCCAGCCGTGCATTCGCCTCGACCAGTGACAGGTTGGCGCGCAACGTCGCCCCCTCGCTGTGGCGGTGCAGCCAGCCCAGCAGGAAGGGGGTCACGTCCTTGCCTTTGACCTGCGCCAGGGCAGCCTCGGCAAGTGCTTCCGCCACCCACCGATCAATCAGGGCGGCATCGATGGCGTCGGCCTCGGGCACCGGATGGGCCACCAGCATCGACTGCCGCAGCCCTGTGGCGCGTGCGGCGCGCCAGGCGGCAGCCACCTCGGCGGGGTCATCGAGCCGAACGCTCACCGGCCAGCGACTGGTGGGGCTGTAGAACACGGGAAAGCAGTCGGTGCCATATCCGATGACGCAGACCCCGAGGCTCTCGAGTCGCTCGAGCGTGGCATCTACGTCGAGAACCGACTTGGCGCCGCTCGAGACCACGCACACCGGATGCTCCGCAAGCGCAGCGAGATCGGTGGAGACATCGTGCCCGCCTGTATCCAGGTGAACGCCCCCGATGCCGCCGGTGACGAACACCTCGATCCCCGCTGCCGCGCAGATGGCCACCGATGCCGACACCGTGGTCGCCCCCCGAATCCCACGCGCAAGAACCCATCCGATGTCACGCATGCCCATCTTCACCGCGTCGCGCGACTCACACCACGCCGCGAGCTCGTCATCCTCGAGGCCCACGCGCACCTCTCCGTCAGAGACCGCCAGCACCGCGGGCACGGCCCCCTCAGAGACGACCGCCTGGGCCACACGCCGGGCCCCCTCGAGGTTCTGGGGCCACGGAAGCCCCTGGCACCAGATGCTCGACTCCAGGGCCACCACGGGCCTGCCTGTCTCCCTAGCCCGCACGACCTCCGCCGACATGCGCATCTTCATGCCGCACCCATCCGCTCGGCGATCTTCACCCGCACCTGCTCAAAGCAGGCGTGACAACGCTCCTGGATCGCGACGGCACGACTCGAGGCAGACGCAACGAAGTCGTCGTCGTCCACATGCTCGAGGTTCACCTGCACGTTGAGAAGCGCCCCCATCGCTGCTGAGAGCGCCAGGAAGTTCGCGGTGCCCGCGTCACTGATGGCTGAAGGTCGCCCCAGCACGACGACGTCGATGGCCGATTCGAGCAGCTCCACGCACCGCTGGGCCACCTCGAGCGGCACATTGGTGGCCTCACGCATCGCCAGCTGGATCTCCATGGCTCGGCGGATCCGCTGATCTTCGGCGTCCTTGGGCATCTGATAGGCGTGACGCACCCGCTGATAGGCGTCAGCGTCACGGGTCACCAGTGCCCCCAGATCCGTCGCGAGATCGTTGAGGCGCGCCTCGACCGGCGCAAGAAGGTCGTTCTTGTCAGCTTCCTTCTGACGCGTCAGCGCCACCACCATCTTGAACAGGTTTGCCGCGAGCGCTGCGGCAAGCGCACTGGCTGCCCCTCCCCCTGGCACGGGGTCTGCCGACCCGAGGCGGTCGAGAAACGACCGCAGGCTGTCATCGAGCATCTGCACCTCTCCCATCGATCATGCTTCTCAAGACCCTGACGGGCCACCGTCATCGATCGCTGCCCTGCGCACCCGTCGCTCCCCGCCGGTCCAGACCTCGGCCACCAGATTGACGCCGAAGTGGTAGAGCCACTCCCGCGGGTCAGCGCAGTCGATCACGAGAAAATCTGCCCGCTTCCCCGGCTCGAGGCTGCCGACATCGGCGCCTCGTCCCACAGCATGGGCTGCGTTCACGGTGCCGGCCACAATGGCTTCCTCGGGCGTGAGGCGCATCTGGAGGATGGCGACCGACAGCGCCATGGGAAGGCTCTCCGTCATGCACGACCCGGCGTTGAAGTCGGTGGCAATCGCCACGGGAACATCGGCCTCGATGAGCCCTCTCGCGGGCGCATACGCGGTCTTCCCCAGGAAGAAGGCCGTGCCGGGCAGCAGAACGGCAATGCTGCCTCCTGCGCGGATGGCATCGAAGTCGGACGAGGGAAGGCTGAGCAGGTGGTCGACCGAGACCGCACCGAGAGAGGCCGCCATGCGCGCCCCCCCGAGATAGGCGAACTCCTCCGCATGGATCTTCAGGCCCAGTCCCCTCGCCCGAGCCGCCTCCAGGATTCGGCGCGACTCTTCGAGGGTGAAGGCGCCGTCTTCGCAGAACACGTCACAGTACGCCGCCAGCCCCTCCTCGGCCACACGCGAGATCATGGGGCCCGCAACGAGATCGATGTACGCTGCCCGCGACGAGGCATGCTCAGACGGTACGGCGTGTGCCCCCATGAACGTCGGCACGACCTGCATCGGAAGCGACCGCGCCGCCTCACGCAGAACGCGGAGATCGCGCAGCTCGGTGTCCAGATCGAGGCCATAGCCGCTCTTGGCTTCCACCGTCGTGGTCCCGTGGGTCAGCATGCGGGTGAGGTGGAGACGCGTTCGCAAGGCGAGAGAGGCTGCGTCGAGGGCCCGGGTCGCGCGCACCGTGCTCATGATGCCGCCCCCGGCTCGGTGGATGTCGAGATAGGTCGCTCCCGCGGCGCGCATCTCGAACTCCCCTGTCCGGCTGCCCCCCCATATCGGATGCGTGTGCGCGTCGACGAGGCCCGGCACCACGCACTGGTCTGCCTGCACAGCGTACCGCGGCCCCACGAGACACGCGCTCTGCGCGCGCGTCCCCACCCAGGCGACGCGACCGTCGATGATGCCGAGGGCTGCGTCCTCCACGCACCCGATGTCGCGCATGCCCCGGCCCGTCCGAGGGCGATCACCTGGAGCGCAGGTGACGATGTGGGGGGCAGTGACGATGAGGTCCATCTTATGTGACATGGCTCGCCCACGGTTCGTCACCACGGCGCTCCCCCCCCTGCCATCCCGCCGAACAGGGGATCCGTCTTCGCACCGGGAACTTCTAACCGCGAGCTTCTCGCAACGACCCCGCTCTCGACCCAGAATACCGCGGAAGCCTCCAGGATTGGGTGACGCCCCTGTGGATCTCCTCATCGCAAAGCTGATACTCCCCTTCGCGGCCATCTTCGGCCTCGGGGCCATCGGCATTGCCTTTCTGGCGTTCACCGCCCCGCCCTCGGGCGAGCCTCTCATCGACGCGCTCGCGGAAGAGCCCCCCGCACCTCCCACGCCACCCGCGCGAGAGGTTCGGGGCCGAATCCCCACCAGCCTCGACCAGGAACCCCATCAGACCCTGGTGATCGAGCGTCGCGCGCGGCGCGACAACGCAATGCCGAGCGGCGCGCGCGATCGCGATCTGCGTGGCCCCGACGCCGATTTCAGCCGCCTCGGCGGACCGTCCGCCCGCCCCTCGGGCAGCGCAGACCGTGGCCCGGATGACACCAGCGAGTCGAGGCCAGCCCGTGCCGACCTCGTCATCCCGTCGAACCGGGAGGTCGACCCTCGAACCTCATCCACGGCACGCGCAGGCGAACGCGATGACACGCCCAGGGCGCGCCCCTCTGGCACCACGCCGTCGCGCATCGATCTCTCATCTCTGCCCGACGCGCCTCCAGACCGCACCTTCCGCGCCCAGCGCAACACCGCAGGCGGTTCTGAGCCCGAGCGGGGCGGATCCCGCGACATGTTCGACGCCACGCGTCCCAAGGCGCGTGACCGCGCCTCCATCGATCCCTCACAAGCGCCGCGCTTCGAGACCCGCGACCTCCACAAGGCACGCGAGACCCGGGAGATGGATCCGCCCAGCCCACCTGGCGAGAGCCGCACCCGTCCCCCATCCGCGGGCGACGCCGGTCCCCCCACGCGTCCGAAGCAAGGGGAGCGCCGCTACGAGGCTGTTGGCGTGAACATCGTGCTGCAGCAGCCAGAGAACCCGAACACATTCAAGCGCCTGGGGCACCTCGAGGTTGTCTACGGGAACTTCTCCCCACGCGACCCGCGAGAGATCCCCCTGGTCTGGCCCGCGGGAGACGGCAGCGCCCCCCGATTCGTGTTCTCGAAATCGCCGGGCGAGACGCAGAGCCACATCCAGCTGAACCACTACACCATCAGCTCAGCCGAGCAGGCCGAGCTGCGGTTCGACAACGGTCAGCACATCTTCGTGAGCCTGGTCGAGGGTGAAGACGCCGAACGCTACCAGATACGCGTCAACGGTGTCGCGCTCGACCCCCACGAACGCGTGGTGCTGAGAAGCGGTGACATCATCTCCATGGGCATCTACCGCCTGAAGCTGAGCATCTGAGGACACCTTGAGCAAGAAACCGTTTCCCACCGGCATCGTCGTCACGCTCGTGATCCTGTGGATCGGCACGCTGGCCGCTGTAGCCGCTGGCTGGTATGTGATGCGCCAGGACACCGAGAGCATATCGGACCGGCCGGCTCTGAAGAAGGCTGCATCGAAGGCGACCTCGTCCGGATCAGCGCGCCTTCCCGCCCTCACCTGGAGACCCGAGGCGACCCGCCGATTCGCCATCGAGGTGGGCGGCGCGTCGCTCGGCGCGGTGCTGTTCCTGCTGCTGGCCGTGGGCGCGGGCTTCCTGATGCAGGAGAAGATCGAAAGCCTCAACGAATAGCCTAGCAACAGACAGGGCTCAGGTTTCGGAGGCTTCTCTCGGAATGGACATCGCGCGACTGGCCGTCGTCGTCATCGTCTCGTACATCCTCGGCCTGGGCACAGGGGTCGTAGGCGGCGTTGTCTTCTCGTTCCGCGAGTTCTCAGCGCCGGCATCCGTTGCCGCCACCGAAGAGGCCTCTCCGCAGCCCGCGAAGAGCGCGACACCCATCGACGACGGGAAGTCCACCGCATCACCGTCCGCCGTGTCGACCCTTCCTTCGAGCGAGCCCGAGCCCGCATCTCCGGCGCCCGTGAAGAGCGCCACGCCGAGCACGCCACCGAGCGCGGCACCCTCGACGCCCGATCCGGAGACAAAGCCCGTCGAGACACCGAGCAGCACCCCGGGCGCCGTGCCCGAGACCGACCCCGCACCCACGGCTTCCACCTCCCCTTCCAGCGAGCCCTCCTCGAGTCCCGAGAAGAAGCCGCTGCCGTCGGTGCTCTCCATCAGCGCCAACAAGGGCAAGGGGTTCGCGGTGTTCGTCGACGGCAACAAGGTCGGCGCGACCCCGCTCGTGATCAACGTCTCGCCGGACAAGACCCACCTCGTGAAGGTGGCGGGGGGAGACAAGTACAAGTCGTGGGAGCAGAAGGTTCATCCCACGGCCGGCGAGAAGCGCGCCATCGAGGCCACGCTGACGTTCGTGCCGCCGCCGGAGCCGCCTCCCGTCGCTGCACCCGCGCCTCGCTACTACCCTCCCGCTCCGCGATACTATCCGCCTCCGGGCGGCAGCGTCAGTGGCGGCGGGCGCCCAGGCGTCTCTGGCAACACGCGCTGGTAAAGGCCTTTCACGCAATCCACTCTCGGAGGTCGTCATGTCCCTTGTCACGCACCGCATGCGCCTGCTTGCACTCTCGCTTCTCGTCTCGTTGCTCCTCCCGCGCGCGGCCGCTGCGGCAACACCGGAAAACAAGGTCTTCGTGTATGTCGTCTACAGCGGCAACAGCCAGAACCAGCGCACCTTCGCCCAGGCACTGCTGAAGCGCTTCAACATGCTCGGTTTCACCGAGCGAATGAAGAAGAAGGGGGTGTCGTGGGTCGAGAACAGCTACGGCAATCTCGGCGCCGCTGCATCGTACCTTCACATCGCGCCTGACGACATCGTCTACGTGGGCATCCTCATGGCCGACCGCAGTGACCGCATGACGCGCGAGATGTACCGCGGTCACGTCACCATCGCCGCCACCGCGACACCCAAGCAGATCAATTCCGCCGCCGACGCCTGTGCCCACGAAGCGTACTTCGCACTCGCCGATGTGGTTGACAATCTCCAGAGCAAAGGGCGCTGGGCCCGCCAGCAGGCGCTCCTCGACTGGCGCGACGAGAAGGCTGGAGAGGTCAAGCTGATCATCGACGGCAAGGACGTCTCGAACAACAAGGACCTGCTCCCCAAGGCTCCGTACAAGCGTCAGAACATCCACCTCGTCATGGTGGCGTTCTCTCCAGCGCTGTTCAAGAAGCTCGGCGCCGACGACGCCGGGATCTCCACCGCCAGCGGCAACCGGCAGCTGCTGTGGATCAAGAAAGGCGCCCAGCGCCTCCAGTTCGAGGTCGGACCTCAGCTGACCGACATCAAGACCTACGTGGTGAGCCACGGCGCAGGTGCAGAGAAGAAGTTCATCTCCCCCATCAAGGCAGTGTTCGCCTATCCCGAGATGAACGGGAGCACCACCTTCGTGCCCCTGAACCTCGTGATCAAGTCGCTCTACCTCCCCTATGACGTAGAGGCAGATGGCATGACGGAGACCCTGACATCAAAGAAGTAGCCAGCCGAGCGCGGATGGCATCTGCAGAGCGAGGAGCAGACGAGATGAGCCTTGGTGGATCGGTCCCCGGACCGGATTGGAACCCCGAGATGCGGGCCATGATGGAGAAGGTGCTGCCCCGCGACGTCACCGCACTGGTGAAGTCGCTCATCCCCATGCTCGCAGGCCAGGCCTTTGTGTTCATGGGGCGGGTCGAGAACCCCCTGCAGGGGCGCAAGACGCGCGACCTGACGCAGGCCCATCTGGCCGTAGAGTGCGCCAAGGCCCTGTTCGAGAAGCTGGAGGGCATGCTCCCCAATGACGAGCGACAGCAGATGCTTCAGATGGTGACCGAGCTCCAGATGCAGTTCGTGCAGGCCCGCCAAGAAGGGCCGTGAAGCCGCCGCCGCGTTCGACCCGAGGGCGGCTGGTGCCGCACCTGGTGGTCGATGGCGTTCAAGAGCTCGACCCCGTTCTGCTTCTTGAGATGGGGCGCACCTGCGTCCTTGTCGATCTCGACAACACGCTTCTCGCGTGGGGATCGCGACGACTCGACCCCGCAGCCTCGCAGTGGGTGGCGCACGCGCGTCAGGCGGGCCTGCGGGTCTGTGTCCTTTCGAACAGCCGCTCGAATCGCGTGGCCGAATATGCAGCGGCCCTCGACGTGCCCTACGTGGCCTTTGCGCTCAAGCCCCGCAGAGCTGCAGCGCGCGCCGCCATGGCGCTGCTCGGAGCAACGCAGCAGAGCACGGTCATCATCGGCGACCAGATCTTCACCGACATCCTGCTGGGACACCGGCTCGGCATCTTCACCATTCTCGTAAGACCGCTGGCCCTGCGCGAGCAGCTCTGGATGCGCCTCGTGCGACGCGTGGAACGTCGCTTCTGGCCGCCCACGGGCGGCGTCACCTGAGGGAGGGGCTACAGGGGGATGTTCCCATGCTTGCGCGAGGGTCGTTCCTCGCGCTTGCCATCGAGGGTCTCGAGCGCCTCGATGAGACGGGGGCGGGTCTCCTCCGGCTCGATGATGTCATCGATGTAGCCGCGTGCAGCCGCGGCATAGGGCGAAGCAAACTTGTCGGTGTAATCAGCCACGAGCTCGGCCCGGCGGGCCTGCGGGTCATCAGCGGCCTCGAGCTCGCGACGAAAGATCACGTTGATGGCGCCTTGTGGGCCCATGACCGCAATCTCTGCCGTGGGCCACGAGAAGTTGTAGTCGGCGCGGATGTGCTTCGAGCACATCACGTCGTAGGCGCCGCCATAGGCCTTGCGCGTGATGACGGTAACCTTTGGAACGGTGGCCTCGCAGTAGGCGTAGAGCAGCTTGGCCCCGTGCTTGATGATGCCGCCGTGCTCCTGCTGTGTGCCCGGGAGGAAGCCTGGCACATCGACAAACGTCACCAGCGGAATGTTGAACGCGTCGCAGAAGCGCACGAATCGCGCCGCCTTGAGACTGGCATCGATGTCGAGCACGCCGGCCAGCACCTGGGGGTTGTTGCCCACCAGACCCACGGGCCGGCCGCCCAGGCGCGCGAAGCCAACGACGATGTTCTGGGCCCACTCGCCCTGCACCTCGACGAAGTGCCCATCGTCTACCACGCGCTCGATGACATCGCGCATGTCGTAGGGCTTGTTCGGATTCGCCGGCACCACCCCGCGCAGGTCGAGATCACGACGGTCGACGGGGTCGGAAACAGGCAGGCGCGGCGGGTCACTGAGATTGTTCGAGGGCATGAACGAGAGCAGCTCGCGCAGCAAGGCATAGCACGCGTCTTCATCCGGCACCGAGAAATGCGACACACCGCTGGTTGCCGCGTGCGTGTGCGCGCCGCCCAGGGCCTCGAAGGTCACGTCTTCGTTGGTCACCGTCTTGATGACATCCGGCCCCGTGATGAACATGTGGGCGATCTCCTCGACCATCACCACGAAGTCGGTGATGGCCGGCGAGTACACCGCGCCTCCCGCGCAGGGCCCCACGATGGCCGAGAGCTGCGGAACCACGCCGCTGGCGCGGGTGTTGCGCCAGAAGATCTCGGCATAGCCACCCAGGCTCACCACGCCCTCCTGGATGCGCGCGCCCCCGGAGTCGTTGAGCCCGATGATGGGGGCGCCGTTCTTCACCGCGGCATCCATCACCTTGCAGATCTTTGCCGCGAACATCTCGCCCAGCGAGCCGCCGAAGACGGTGAAGTCTTGTGCGAACACATAGACGAGACGGCCCTCGATACGTCCATGCCCCGTGACCACGCCATCGCCATAGAACTTCTTGTCGGCCAGGTCGAAGTCGTGACAGTTGTGCGTCACGAACATGTCCATCTCGCGAAACGTCCCCGGATCGAGCAGCGCGGTGACGCGCTCGCGCGCGGTGCGCTTGCCGCGCTTGTGCTGGGCGGCGACGCGGGCTTCACCGCCCCCGCGATGCGCCTCTGCGCGGCGCTCCTGAAGCTGCTCGATCTTGCCTTCCATGGTCGGTTCGGCAGCAGGTGCGACCGCTGCGTCGGCAGTTCGTTGCATGAGAGGCTCCTCGGCTACATGGTGGGGGTGAGAACGAAGATGGTCTGCTGCACCGGAAGCGAGGCGCGCGTGATCTCGAGAACACCTGAGCGAACGCGCTCGACGCGTCTGTGGCCCTCGAGAAACGGCTCGACATCGTCGATGGGGAAGCGATCGCGGCGGGTGCTGGCGGTGCGATAGTGCATGGGAATGACCACACGAGGGTCGAGCATGTCGACCACCGCTCGGGCGGCCCGTCCATCTACGGTGAACGGGGGGCCGCCAACGGGCACCAGGGCGATGTCGACCGGGCGAAGCTCGGCCACCTGATCGACATCGAGCAGGTGACCGAGATCGGAGAGATGCGCCACACGGAGCCCGTCGAGCGAGAACGTCATCATGTTCACCATGCCCCGCTCTCGCCCGCCCACGGCATCGTGGGCGGCGAGAACGCCGTGCACGGGCAGGCGCGCGTCGCCCCGCGCACCACTCCCCTGCACCACCGTGGTGCGCCCAGTGACCGCCGACAGGTTGTCGTGGTCGACGTGCGCGTGGGTGATGAGCGTGTAGTCGGCGCGGCGCGACGGCACCTTGGGGCCGACGCTCTCGTCGTACGGGTCGATGAGCACCGTCATCCCCCCTGCGTCACGCAGGTGGAAGCACGAGTGCCCGAGGTACTCGATGATCAAACAGCAGCGCCCGCGGGAGGGGCAAAGACCACACCCTGGGCCTTCAAGAGCTCGGCGACCTTCTCCACCAGTTCGCTGGTGGTGTCGGCCACGTGCACCCCGGCCTGCTGGAACGCCTCGACCTTGGCTTTGGCGGTTCCCTTGTTGCCAGAGACGATGGCGCCCGCATGACCCATGCGCTTTCCGGGCGGAGCCGTGCGACCTGCGATGAACGCAACGGTGGGAATCTTGTGCAGACCGATGTACTCGGCCGCCTCTTCCTCCTGGGTTCCACCGATCTCGCCGACGAGCACCACGACCTTGGTCTCGGGATCCTTGTGGAACTGCTCGAGCGTCTTCTTGAACGACGTGCCGTTCACCGGGTCGCCCCCGATGCCCACGCAGGTCGACTGACCGAGACCCGCGCGGGTGAGCTCATCGACCACCTGGTAGACCAGGGTCCCGCTGCGCGAAACGAAGCCCACCGGCCCGCGAGAGAAGATGTTGCCCGGCATGATGCCGATCTTGCACTCGCCCGGCGTGATGAGGCCCGGGCAGTTGGGGCCGATGAGCTGCACGCCGCACTCCTCGACCACCGCGCGGGCTCGCACCATGTCGTGCACGGGGATGCCCTCGGTGATGCACACGATGAGACCGACCTTGTTCATCGCGGCCTCGATGATGGCGTTCGCGGCGAACGGCGGGGGCACGAAGATCACCGAAGCGGTGACCTTCGGGTGGGCGGCGAGGGCCTCGCGCACCGAGTTGTAGACGGGCACGGAGTGCTCGCCCTCGACGAAGTGCGTGCCGCCCTTGCCCGGCGTGACGCCGCCCACGACGAGGCTGCCGTAGCCGAGCATCTGGCGGGTGTGAAACCCGCCTTCCTTGCCCGTGATGCCCTGAACGATGATCTGGGTGTCCTTGTTGATCAGAATGCTCATGCGACTCTCCTCAGTTGGCGGCCGAGCCGTTGATCAGCTCGACGATCTTGCGGGCGGCCTCGCCCATGGTCTCAGCGGGGACGAAACGGCTGCCCTCGAGCAGCTTGCGCCCTTCTTCAGAGCGGGTGCCGGAGAGACGCACCACGATGGGCACCTTGATGTCCATCTCAGCGGTGGCCTCGAGCATTCCCTTGGCCACCTCGTCGCCTCGGGTGATGCCGCCGAAGATGTTGAACAGCACGCCCTTCACGTTGGGGTCGCCCAGCACCGTCTCGAGAGAGGTGCGCACCACCTTGGCGTTGGCGCCGCCCCCTACGTCGAGGAAGTTGGCCGGCTTGCCGCCCTCGCGGCTCACCATGTCGAGGGTGGTCATCACAAGGCCCGCGCCGTTGCCGATGATGCCCACGTTGCCGTCGAGGCGAACATAGGCGAGCCCTTTGGCCTGCGCCTCGCGCTCGATAACGTCATCGTTGGCGATCTCCTGCATCTCGTGCATGTGCGGCAGGCGGAAGAGCGCATTGTCGTCAACGTTGAACTTGGCGTCAGCCGCCATGACACGGCCGTCCTTGGTGATGGCGAGCGGGTTGACCTCGGCCAGCACCGAGTCGTTGGCCATGTACGCCGCATAGAGCGCCTTCACCAGACCGCTCAGCTCCTTGCGTGCTTCGGGCGTGAGCTCGTCGACGCGCCAGGCCAGATCGCTGACCTGCCAGTCGAGAAGACCGAGCACCGGATGAATCGGGTAGCGGAAGATCATCTCCGGGTTCTTCTCGGCCACCTCTTCGATGTCGACGCCGCCCATGGGGCTGAACATCATGAGGTGCTGGTTGTTGCTGCGGTCGAGCACGAAGCCGAGATAGAACTCGCGCGCGATCTCGATGGCCTCCTCGACCAGCACCTTGTGCACGGTGAGGCCCTTGATGTCCATGCCGATGATGGCCTGCGCCGCCGCCAGCGCCTCTTCTTTGGTACCGGCCAGCTTGATGCCGCCGGCCTTGCCGCGGCCGCCGACGTGCACCTGGGCCTTCACAGCCACCTTCTTGCCGATCTTGGCGGCGATCTCGGCGGCCTCTTCGGGCGTCGAGGCCACCTGGCCCTGCGGTTGCGGCACGTTGTGCTTGCGCAGCAGGTCCTTTGCCTGGTACTCGTGGATCACCATGTGGGTTTCTCCTCCTGTATGCCGTTCACGCGCTCGGGCGTGGGTTCTGGAACTGCGATGGGGTGTGCGATGGGTGCCTCAGCCTCGAGCGGCGCGTCGCGCGGCCAGGGTCGCTCGCAGGTAGGCGACGATGTCGTCGAGCGGTGAGCCAGGGCCGAAGAGCCGACCGATGCCGCGCTCGCACAGCACGCGGGCGTCTTCATCAGAGATGATGCCGCCACCCGTCACGAGGACGTCGCCGGCCCCCTTCTCGTCGAGCAGGGCCTTGACCCGCGGGAAGATGGTCATGTGGGCGCCGCTCAAGATGGAGAGGGCCACCGCGTCGACATCTTCTTGAAGGGCCGCTTCGACGATCATCTCCGGGGTCTGGAACAGCCCGGTGTAGATGACCTCGAACCCAGCGTCGCGCAGGGCTCTGGCCACCACCTTCACCCCTCTGTCGTGACCATCGAGACCCGGCTTTGCCACCAGCACCTTGAAGCGGTGCTCGGTCTCCTGCGCAAGGGGGTGCTGCAGCGATTCGGTCATGGTCATGTCCTCTCTCCCGTACACACGCTGTGGGCGCGAGCGCTCCCGTTCCAGACCTGATCGAGAAAGGCAGAGGCGGCGTCGAAGGCCGGCACCGCTCCCTCGACCACCTCGCCCGCGAGCCGATCGAGCAGGGCGGCGTGCGCGGGACGAGCCCACACCGCCTCCTCGATGCGCGAAGCGATCATCTCGCGCAGGCGCGCGCGGGCCTGTCGCACGCGACGCTGGCTCCAGATGCCCGTGGCCTCGAGCCACGCGCGATAGCGCAGGCAGGCCTCAACCAGCTCGCTGACGCCCGCGTCTTCAGTCGCGGTGGTCTTGAGCACGGGCACCTCCCACGGGGTTGCGCCCGTGGGCGTGAGCGCGCCGTAGCGACCGCGCATGAGGGCGCCGCTGCCCACGATGTCGAGGAAGTCGAGCAGCTCGGCCTCCATGCGCTCGGCACCTGGGCGGTCGGCTTTGTTCACGACGAGGATGTCAGCCACCTCCATGAGGCCGGCCTTGATCATCTGCACCCCGCTACCCGATTCCGGCGTGAGCACCACGCAGGTGACGTCGGCGCCCCGAGACACCTCGAGCTCAGACTGTCCCACCCCCACCGTCTCAAAGAAGATGACGTCTTGCCCCAGGGCATCGAGCACGTCGGCCGCCTCCACCGTGGCGCGGGCCAGTCCGCCCAGCGCCCCGCGGCTCGCCATGCTGCGCATGAACACGCCCGGATCAGACGTCGCCGCGTTCATGCGCACCCGGTCGCCGAGCAGCGCGCCGCGGGTGAACGGGCTCGACGGATCGACCGACAGGATGCCCACGCGCAGGCCCCGACGGCGGCAGTCGACGGCAAGGCGGTCGACCAGCGTGCTCTTGCCCGCGCCCGGGGGGCCCGTCACCCCGATGCGAAACGCCCGCCCGGTGTGCGGCATGAGGGCCGACAGCAGGTGCGGCGCGATGGGGGCGGCGTCTTCGAGCCACGTGATGGCGCGCGCGGCTGCGATGCGGTCGCCCGAGGTGATGGCGTCCACCGCGGCGCGGGCGCGCGCTACCAGATCAGACGCCAGGGGGGAGGTGTCGGTCAATGCGGAGGGCTCCTGTGAAATCCGACGGGTATTGGCAGGTGCGCGGGCCGATTCCTGTCACGCTCCACGCCGACCTGCAATTCGCACGGCGGCACAGTGACGCCCCCACGACCAGACCCGTCCGCGACACCGATGTAACAATCTGCCAGACCGACGGTCAGTACAAGCAGTGAAGGAGAGACACCCGATGCGCCTGCAACCCTCGCTCGTGACCCAGGCCCAGCTGAAAGCCCTGCAGCTCAATCGCGCGCTGACACGCCAGAGCCGCGCGCCGCAGCGCAGAATCGTCCCCTCGCCTGCTCGTGCCGCCGAGGCGGGCGATCAGAAGATGGCCGGCTCCCGATAGCCTCCGAACACCCCGCGCATGGCCTCGACGATCTCGCCCAGGGTGGCGTAGCGTCGCACGGCCTCGAGCACGGGCTCGACCAGGTTCGAGCCGTCACGGGAGGCCTGGGCCACCGCGTCGAGGGCCTGCTGGCAGGCCGCCGCGTCGCGGGACGCGCGGCGCTGCTGAGTGCGCGCCGACTGGCGCTGCTCGACGTCTTCGCCGATCTTGAGAATGGGGATCTCGATCTGATCATCGGTCTCGACGAAGTCGTTCACCCCCACGATGATGCGCTTCTTGGCCTCGACCTCGCGCTGGAAGTCGTAGGCGGCGCGGCCGATCTCGCGCTGGAAGAACCCGCTGCGAATGGCGTCGAGCACGCCACCCTCGGTCTGGATGCGGGTGAAGTAGGCCTCAGCCGCCTCTTCCATGGCGTTGGTGAGCGACTCGACGTAGTACGAACCGGCCAGCGGATCAACGGTGTCCGGAACCCCGGTCTCGTGGGCGAGGATCTGCTGGGTGCGCATGGCGATGCGCGCCGCCTTCTCGCTGGGAAGGGCGAGGGTCTCGTCCATGCTGTTGGTGTGCAGCGACTGCGTGCCGCCCAGCACCGCAGCCAGGGCCTGGTAGGCCACGCGCACGATGTTGTTCTCCGGCTGCTGCGCCGTGAGGCTAACCCCCGCCGTCTGGCTGTGGAAGCGCATGAGCCACGAGCGCGGGTTCTTGGCGCCGTAGCGATCGCGAAGGTGCTTCGCCCAGATGCGCCGCGCGGCGCGCAGCTTGGCGATCTCCTCGAAGAAGTCGTTGTGGATGTCGAAGAAGAACGACAGGCGCGGCGCGAACATGTCGACATCGAGACCGCGGTCACGCGCGTGCTCGACGTAGCAGAAGCCGTCGGCCAGGGTGAAGGCCAGCTCTTGCACGGCGGTGGCCCCCGCCTCGCGGATGTGGTAGCCGCTGATGGAGATGGGGTTGTACGAAGGCATCTCCCTGGCGCACCACTCGATCATGTCGACGATGATGCGCATGTGGGGCTCCGGCGGGAAGAGCCACTCCTTCTGGGCGATGTACTCCTTGAGGATGTCGTTCTGGATGGTGCCGCGCAGCTGGCTCGGCGTCACGCCCTGGCGCTCGGCCGCCACCACGTACATGGCGAAGAGCACCAGCGCCGGACCGTTGATGGTCATCGAGACGCTCACCTTGTCGAGGGGGATGCCCTTGAAGAGGATCTCCATGTCCTCGAGGGTGTCGATGGCCACACCGCAGCGGCCCACCTCACCGAGGCTGTGCGCATGATCGGAGTCGAGCCCCATGAGCGTGGGCATGTCGAAGGCCACCGACAGGCCGGTCTGACCGCGCTCGAGCAGGTAGTGGTAGCGCGCGTTGGTCTGCTCAGGGTTGGCGAAGCCGCTGAAGAGGCGGGTGGTCCACAGCTGACCGCGGTACATGGTGTCGTAGACGCCGCGGGTGAAGGGGAACTCGCCCGGATAGCCGATGTCGCGGGCGAAGTCGACACCGCGAAGCGCCGACGGATCGTACAGGGGCTCTATCTGCATCCCGGACGAGTTCGTGAACAGCCCATCGCGCTGGGCCGCACGCCGTCCATTGGCGCCCGTGCCCTGCGTGCGGTCGAGCCAGCGCTTGCGAGCGGCGCGAATCGCCTCGATGTCTTGCTGCTGGATGGTTTCCATGGGTGAGCCTCCTGTGTGTGCGCTGTGATGTTCAGGAGGTGCCTTCGCCTCGGCCTGCACGCGATCCCTGCGCCGTCACCCCCTCGGCGCCTGTCTCAGACGACCGCCTCGGCGTCCCACGGGTGACGCGGGATGGGCTTTATGAGGCCGCGTTGCAGCTGACGCCACTTGTCAGCGTCGGTGGGTGAGAGCAGCGTGACGGCCCGCCCCTTGCGCCACATGCGCCCCGTTCGACCCACCCGATGGGTCAGCAGCTCGGCGGTCTCGGGAAGCTCGTAGTTGATGACCAGATCGACATGGTCGACGTCGATGCCCCGTGCGGCCACGTTCGTGGCGAGCAGAATCGGAACCGCGCCGCTGCGGAAGTCGGCCATGACCCGGTCACGGGCGTTCTGGCTCAGGTTGCCCTGCAGCGCCGCGGCGGGATAGCCGAGCGCAACCAGCTGTCGCGCAAGCTTCTTGACCCCGTGCTTGGTGCGACCGAACACGATGGCTGATCCGCCGCTCGAGCGCGTGTCGAGCAGCCGACGAAGCGCATCGAGCTTTCCCGTGCCGGCGAGCTCGTAGGCGCGATGCTCGATGTCGGGCTGCTCGCGCGGGGCCGTGTCGAGCTGCACCCGCACCGGATCAACCAGGTGCTTCGTGCTGGTGTCGAGCACCCACTTCGGGACCGTGGCCGAGAAGAGCGCCGTCTGGCGGCTCTTGGGAAGGCGAGCGAGGATGCGCTCGACGTCGGGCGCAAATCCGCGGTCGAGCATCTCGTCGGCTTCATCGAGCACGAAGTAGTGCACCTTGCTCACATCGAGAGAGCCGCGGTTGATGAGATCGAGCACGCGCCCCGGCGCGCCCACCACGACCTGGGCGCCACGCTTCAGCGCGGTCTCCTGGGTGCTGATGGCGCGCCCACCGAACGCGAGAACGGTGCGGATGCCGCAGGGGGTGCCCAGCGCTTCGACCACGCTGCCCACCTGGGTGGCCAGCTCGCGGGTGGGCGTGAGCACGAGCGCCTGCACCTCGCGCCGGCGGGGACTGACGAACTCGATGAGAGGAATGGCAAAGGCGAGGGTCTTGCCGGAACCGGTGCGGGCCTGCCCGATGACGTCGCGCTCCTCGAGCAGCGGCGGCAGCGCCTGCGATTGAATGGGGGTGGGCGTGGTCACGCCCATCGCGGTGAGCGCCGCCATGGTGGTGGGGCGGAGCTTGAAAGGTCTGAAGTCGTCCAAGTGTGGTGTTCCTCTGTTCTTGTGAGTCCACTGCGCCGCTGGCGAAAGATCCAGCAGAGGGGGCACGCATGCCCGTCATCGTGTGAACGCGTTGATGCTATCACAAGTTGTCAAGACACGGGGAAAGCCCTCCTCCGAGGGGGGAGGCTTGCCGCTGCCCACCAGGACGAACGCATCGTGCAATGGAAGACAGCGCCATCTCACCGTCGGAGGCCACATCCTTGCGCATCTCCCGCCTTCTCTGCCTGCTGACTCTCCTGCTGGCCATCGCTGCCCCCGCCAGCGCAGCCCCTGCTGACCCGTCGGTCGGGCTCGAGGTGCTCTCACCCGCCGACAAAGCCAGGATCATGCCCGGAGAGCGCATCGACGTCCGGATAAAGGTGAGCGATCCGCTGCAGCTGGTGCGTCACGTGTTCGTGCGCGTGGCCGCCCCAGGCAACCACATCCTGAACGCCGAGCAAGACGCATCTGCCCCTCGTGGCGGCCAGGGCGACACCTGGTCGAAGACCATCGACCTTCCCGTGTCGGCAGCCTCCGGGAGATACGTGCTGCGTGTCGAGGCGATGGGTGACGGCAACACGCCCCTGCAGTGGAGCACCCTGTCGTTCGAGGTGGGCAGCGCGGCCTTCGGCCTTCGCCTGATCAGCCCCGCAGATGGCACGGTGGTCAGTCGAAACGACACCATCAACGCGACGATCCAGCTCGAAGACCCTCGTCGCAAGGCCCGCCGGGTCTTCATCACCCTCGAAGATCCAAAGACGAAGCAGATCCTCAACGGCGATCGGGAAGCCGACCGTAAGGGCAACCTCTGGATCCGCAGCATCCATGTGCCCGCCACCGCGGCGCCTGGGGTCTACCGCATCGTGGTCATCGTCTACGGCGAGGGACGGGAGGTGCTCGCCACCCAGACCCGTCCCGTGAACGTCTCGATGGCGCCGGTGCGCCTGTCCGACGTGGTGCTCGACCCGTCTGGGGGGATTCGTCCCGGCAGCATCGTCAAGCTTCAGGCGACACTGGCCGACCCTCGTGGCATCGTGCGCCGCGTTGCGGTCACGGTGCTGCCTCCAACGGGCCGCGCGCTTGCCCGAAGCCAGTCGGCGAAGCGCAGCGGCGACACGTTCAGCTACGAGATCTCGCTTGACGATGACGCGCCCGGCGGCACCTACACGGTGGAGGTCGAGGCCCTGGGGCAAGGCGACGAGGTGGTGGCCAGCCGCCGGCTCAGCTTCCCTGTGCGGCTGCGCTGAGTCTCAGGGCGCGGCCGCCTCGTTCAGCGGGGACGGGCGTCGTCGAAGCGATCTGCGAGCTTCATCGCCCCGCGAATGCCCTGGGCCAGCACCCAGCGAAACGGATCGGGAGGCGTTGGGGGCACGAAGCGATTGACGAAGAACTGCCGCGTCAGCTCGGTGTCACGCTCGAGAACGAGGTCGCTGAGCACGTTTCCCGCCATGGTCATGAGCGCCACGCCGTGCCCCACGCAGCCCAGGCTGTAGACGATGCGCCGATCGCTGCCGAGCCAGCCCATGGCCGGGGCGAAATCGAGCGGAACCGACACCGGTCCGCCCCAGTGATGGGTGAATCGCACGCCCCGCAGCGATGGAAAGACGCGCGCCACGTGCGCCCGAAGCGCGGCGGCCGCCGCCTCGTTCTGGTCGCGCCCGAACCCACCCCCGAGGTAGTAGAACGCGTCTCCGCCGCCCATGAGGAGTCGGTTGTCTGGGGTGAGGCGATAGTAGTGGATGAGGGCGCGTGCGTCTTCGATGCCCTCGCGACCGTGCCATCTGATGGGCGCAAGACGAGCGTCGTCGAGAGGCTCGGTGACCACGATGTAGGTGAAGACCGGGAACTGCTTCGACGCGAGCGACGGGAACAGCGATGACCATGCATTGGTTGCCAGAACCACACGTGCGGCCTCGATCTGCGCTTCCTCGGTCTCGACGAGCACCGGTGCGGTGAAGGGTCGCGACACGCGCACAGCGCGAACCGGGACGCCCTCATGAATCTCTGCCCCCGCTTCGCGAGCCAGCCTTCCGAGCGCATGCGCGAGACGGGCCGGATTCACCAATGCGCTATGCGCCTCCCATCGCGCCCCCCGATATGCGGGAGACTCGACGCGCGCTCGCGTTGCCGCCGCGTCGAGCCACTCCACATCGTCGATGCCCGCGCTCCGTGCCGTCGCGATCTCGCTCTGCAGGCGCTTCTCGTAGGCTTTCGAGGTCGCGACCGTGAGCAGACCGCTCATCTCGAAATCGCACTGTACGCCGTCGTCGCGAACAAGACGCTCCACATTTGAGACCGCACGCTTCATGAACGCGTGCGCCTCTCTCGCCCGCTGCTTGCCGAACCGCAGCACCGTGGTCTGCACCGTGAGGCCGAACAAGGTCATGGCAAAGCCCGCGTTTCGACCACTGGCACCGTGACCGATGGCACACCCGTCGAGCACCAGAACCCGAAGGCTCGGCTCGCTGCGACGCAGGGCAAGCGCCGTAGACAGGCCGGCAAATCCGGCGCCGACCACGACCACATCGACCCGATGACGCCCACGCAACGGCGGGGTAGGGGCATCGACGACGCCACAGGTCTCGAGCCAGAAGCTCGGAGGAGGGGGTGGAACAGTCACCCGGAGCCCTTCTGCACCCGCGCCATCGCCTCCCTCCACGGCCGCCCCGACACCCGTGATCATTCGTCGGCGGGCGCACTGTACCAGGTCGCAGCCGCGACGTTGTGAGGTCGCCGCCCATGGCGTGATGGAGCCTGCGCCCCAGGTCTTGCGCCAGGAATCGCGTGGTGGTGACCACCTCGAGACCGTCGGGGGTGGTCTCAATGTCAATGATGCGCCCCAGGGGATTCTTGCGCATCTCGCGATGCGCCTCTGCGTGTAGCAGATTGAGAATCTCGTCGGCGCGCCGCAGCGCCCCCTTGCCGCGAAGCGAGAGGATGCCATCCGCGCGCCTGTGCCGCACGGCGAGGCATCCGGGACAGGTGACGCGGTGGGTTTCAGCCTGCTCGAGCAGCGTCGACGCGCGCGCGTCGTCAAATCGCCAGTGCTTGTCATCGTGAATGGCGTGGCACTGCTGGCAGATGGCGAGACCGTCGACCTCCTTGTGCTTGAACTCGCGCTGTGGGTACAGCTCAGACTCGACATGGGTGACATTTCGGGTAGGTCTGTGCATGATGGGCCGTCTCCTCCACTCACAGTCTACCCGTTCCGGTCGATACCGCCGCGGCCTGCTCTGGTCGGCTTCTCAGCGCGCGCATGCGCTGCCCGGCGCAGATTCGCACGCGGGAGGAATCAGGTGAGGCCTGACGGAAAAAGGGGGCGACCGAATCGCACCCTCAGAGAATGGTGCGCGTGCGACGCTCCCAAAGGGCTGTCCCCGCGGGAAGGCTGAGTGCAATCCGGATTCGGCCAGGGAGGTGAAAGACGATGGCAACCGGCAAGAAACCCGCGGGCAGCGCCCCGGCGAAGAGTACGACCGAGAAGAAGGCCCCCCCCAAGAAGGGCGGCGGCAAGGCGAAAGAGATGTGATCGCCGCACGGGCGAGAACGACGAAGGCGCGACCAAAGTCGCGCCTTCTTGCATTCTGCGCACCGTCCGCAGACCGCGCCCCCGTGGTCGGGTCGCTCGGCTCAGGCTTGATCCGCCAGGCGCACATCGAAGCGCGCCTGCGGCTGAACGGCATCGAGCAGCGCCCGTGTCGCCGCCTGCTGCGAAGCAGGGGCGCCAGCCTTCTCGACGAGCACCACGTGCGCGATGTCATCGTAGCGACGTCCTTGCGCCACCAGCTCCACCAGGGCCGCCTGCAGCGGCGACAGGCTCGGATTGAAGGCCGCGTTCTCGGCGTAGCGCCCGCTCAGCACGGTTGCGTCAGACAGGCGCACCGCCACACCAGACGGGCTGTGACTGTAGGGCGCGTACGACGCGCGCGCCGCCTCGAGAGCCGCGGCATCGAGGGCTTCGTCATCGCCAGACGCGGGGGGGCGCCCTTGGAGCGAATTCATCTGGTGGGTGAGAAGCCCCCCCGTCACGCCCAGGTCGCCCGGCCCGAACGACGCGGGAAGCAGCTCACGAAGCGGCGTGGGCGGGCTGCTGGGGGTGAGTATCATCAGATCGCTCCCCCCGTTCACCTCGTTGAGCCACTGACGGCAGTGCCCGCATGGAGCCGCTGAGACGGCCAGCATCTCGAGGCGCTCCTCCCCGTTTCGAAGCGCATTCGCCACCGTGAACTGCTCGCCGTGAACCGTCTGGTTGAGGGCGTTCCCTCCGAACTCGAGATTGACACCCAGGTAGATGTTGCCGCTCTTTCCGAGGCCCGCCGCCCCCACCTGGTAGTTCGAGATGGGCGGTCGCGCATACTCCCGCGCGACGGGAACCAGGGCCTGCAGCAGCGCGGCGCGATCGATGCCGAGACGGCGCTGCAGCTCGGCCACCTTCTCGGCCGAGATCACGAACGGGTGCTCCGGGAGAAGGGCTTTGAGACGCGCCGTGAGATCAGCGGGCTGCGGTGCGGCAGCGCTCATGAGCGACACCGCCACACCGGCCGTGCCGCCGGCAAGCGCGCACGCCGCGGTGGCTGACCGGGCATGGCTGCCTCCCTGGGCACCCGGACCAGCGCTGCACACGCAGACGGGTCCGCAGGAGCACCGCGCAGCAGACGCGGTGGGTGAAGAGACGCCGCACGATGCACCGCCCGAGATGCGCACCGCATCATCGACAGGCACGTTGCCCTCGTGACCATCTGCTTCGCGGGGTGAGCCGGCTGAACGCGCGCTCGAGACCGATGTCGATGAAGGGGTGCGCTTGATCTGCATGGACGACTGCCTCCAGGCATTGAAACTGGAGCCCCAGCGTACCACACATGACAGGTTCGGTCGAGGGGGGAGGTGTGAACGGGCCGCACAACTCTCATCGAGCTCCCCCTTCCACCGGCATGAGATCGCCCTCCCCATCGACGGCATAGACCTGGGGGGTGAGCGCCATCGGATCTTCGAGCCAGGCATCGAACAGGTCTTCGCCCACAAACTCGAGCCAGGCGTCAAAATCTGCAGAGAACGCAATCAGCACACTGGCGCTCGGCACGACCACGCGCCAGCCGTCTCCGAGCGCGCGCGTGAGCGTCTCGCGACGTTCCTCGAGCAGGAGAAGCGAGGGGGCCAGGCCTTCACCATCCTCGCAGACCACGACGCGCCCCCCGCACGGCGCCCGCGTGACGTCGAAACGGCAAGGCGCAAGTCGGCGCCGCAGGTTCTCGCGCGCCTCGGCCTCGACATCGGCCGCCGCCGTGCGCCACCCCGCGCACTCCGCCCGCGTCACGAAGCGCAGGCCGTCCGGGACGTCGACAGCGAGATAGACGAACAATCCTGGCGCAAGCAATCGCCTCGCCATGACGTCACCGCACACGGCCGCCTGGTCGCCACAAGACGGCGCTTCTGCTTCAGGGGCGAGACCAACGCGCTCTCGCAGGACAGACGTACGAACCACGGGCAGGAGACCCGTTCTCACCGCCTCGAACGAGGCGCTTCCACGGTGCAGGCCATCGAGCCTGCGAATGCCCTCCACCTCGCGGGCGAGCTCGACCGCTCGGGCCTCTGGTCTCACATCCCAGGTGCGCACCAGGTTCTCGAGGGTGACCTCCCAGCCACGCTCTGAAGAAGCGATGCGAAACGGCTGGCTCGGACGCCAGTCCACTCCCATCGAAGGGCGCGAGGTGGCGCGAAGCGCTCGAAGCACCGCGAGCACGGCGGGATGCGGGGCCGGATCGATGCGAAGCCCCCCGAGAAGCGCGTCGACACGCGCGTCCTCGTCGTTCCGCGCAATCGCGTCAGCGGGTCGCTCGTGCTCGATGTGCACCACCGAGTGCGGACCAGCAACGACCCAGCGGCGGCGGACACGGCCGTCACACGCCTGCACCCGCAACCGCGCGGGCGCATCGCCAACCCGGCACGCCTCCCCTTCTCCGTCCACAGCGGCGCTGACAGCCCCCCCATCGTGGCACACCTCGGAGATGCGCACCACGCCACATCCGTCGGGGAGGTGCATGACGAGAGAGGCGTCCTCCCCGTCCTGCTCGTAGCGCCACGCTGCCGGCACGTCGAGGGAGAAATGCCCTTCCGGGCTCGAGAGCCGTCGCGCGGGCACCGCCCTACTTGGTGCCAGCCTTGGTCCCCGCGCTGTCGCCCAGCGCCACCACCACCCAGGTGATGGGAGCACGCAGCTGCTCGCGGGAGAAGGTCGGCAGCATGGGAGGGAGGGCGCTGCGCAACGAGAGATCGGAGTTGATGTTCTGCGTGATGTAGCCCGTGCCATCGGTGGTCGATTCGACGTCGGCGTACTGCCCCACGATGGAACCATTGAGCGTGAACTTGTTCGACCCCTTGTACTTCAGCCTCGGGCGCGGGATGCTCCCCTTGATGGCCCCCGTGGTGGCATCTGGCTGCGCGCCCAGGGCACGGTAGTACGGGTTGTTGCCGTTGCCCGACGTGCTCGACACCTGATTGAGGAAACCGCCATACTGAACGGAGCGGGTCATGCTCATCAGCACACCGTCGACTTTGAGCTCAGCGCTGGTGGTTGACTTCGACGATGACTGATCGCTGAGCAGGATGTAGTTCTGGGCCACGATGCCGAACGACCCGGTAGCCCCCGACATTGGCTTCGTGATGTTCCCCGTGATGCTCACGTTGCCCTCGCGCACGAGCGGCGCCTCGCTGGTGATGGCCGAAGGGTCGCTCGGGTTATAGTTCTTCTTCACGATGGTGCCGTTGGAGTCCTTCACGTTCACCGTTGAGGTGATGAGGTTGCCGCTCGAGTCGACAGAGGCGCACTGGGTGCCGATCTTCGACGGGTCATAGGCGGGCCACACGTACTTGTTGCTCACCGGATCAAGCACGGGCACCTGGGTGATGGCCCCTGAGATGGGATCGTGGGGGAAGAGGTAGTTGCCGCCGATCTTCGTCTCCCCGTCCACGTAGATGCCGCCACCGTTGCGCGTGAGATTGGTCTGATCATCCGGACGGATGAGCACGGGCTGGCCCTGCTGCGGGGTGAGCACGCCGTTCACCATCTTGGCGGGCGTGGCCACCGTGGGCCGATCGCTCGAGGCCGCTGCAACCACAGTGAAGTTCGGAGGCGCGGTGCCCTCGACCTCGACATTGCCGCCGTCGACGTAGAGCATGCCGTTCTTGAACTCGCTCACGGAGTGGCCGTTGGGGTCGAAGACACCGGAGGTGTCGACATCCTTGCCGGAGTAGGCCCCGATCTTGCGCACCGTGACCTTGCTGTTGCCACTGGTGTCGGTGCTGAAGGTTATCTTGACCCGGGCCACGCCGGGCGCCTTGATGGGCGATGACGACGTGTTGTCGAACTCGACATCGGAACCGGTGTTCGTCGATGACGTCACGGCCACCGCCCCCGTGCCGGGCGTGGCGACCTTGATGTACCCCAGCGAGTCCTGCTGGGCGACCTGCGACGCCCAGCCCGCTTTGAGCTGAGGAGCCCCCGTAGCCGAGCTGCACGACGCGTCGGTGGCGGAGTTCTGCACCACATAGCCCGTCATGTAGTCTGCGAGCGCGGGGAGTCCGCGGGTGGTAGACGCAAACGTCGGCGACTTCTGCCCGCCGAAGATCTTGCTCTTGTCGGCGTCAGAGATGTTGGCGTCGGTGAAGCTGAACGCGTCTGGCTGCGTTCCGCTGGGCGAGGTGGGCACCGTGAGATTCTGGTTGGCGTAGAGCTTGGCGGCAAAGCCGGACGAGTTACCGTTGATCTGCACCGAGTTGAGATCGGCCTGCGACGCGAGCACCTTCAGGCTGCCGGCCTTGCTCGCGAACTTGTCGCCGGGGGTGAGCGAACCGTCGGCGCGCATGTTGCCGTTGAGCTTGTAGTCCTTGGGAATGCCCACGGTATCGAGCTCCACGGTGTTGAACAGCTGCTGCAGCAGCCCCTTCTGCGACGCGTCGTTGACCGTGAGGCCGTTGTCTGCATAGCTGTTGTCGCCGTACTGGGCATTGATTCCAGGGGTGGTCCACGAGCGCATGTTCGACTCGTAGAGGGCGAAATCGACCGGGCTCTGGGGGCGGATGCGCACCGTGATGGAGCGCACGGCGGCGGCCTTCCCCATGTTGGGCTTCAGCTTGCCGTTCTCGGTGACGTAGAGCCCGGTGGTGTCTGCCTGGTGGAACACATAGGCAGTGCTCTTGAGCTTGTACTGCGCCGGCTGGCCCTGCATCTTGTTGCTGTTGCTGGCGTCGGGCGTGAGCCGCGAGAACTCGAGATCGAACACCCCGATGAGGTCTGCGGTGAGCTGCACCACAGCGCCGCCCTGAATCGCGGTCGTGAGCGCGCCGATGCTCTCGACGAACACGGGGTAGCCGTTGCTGTCATCGGTGACCGTGGCCGGAACGATGTCGAGGGTGCGGCCCATCCAGCTGATCTTCTTGTTGTTGGCGTCGTCCGCCTGACTCGTGTCGGTGCCCTGGAGGGTGTAGAGCTTATCGGCATAGCCCGTGGCCTTGTCACGCCCCGTGTAGCTGGCCCCGCTGGCATTGTAGGCCGAGGCGGCCCGCCACGCGCCGGGCAGCGACATGTACGAGGTGAGCCAGTTGATGCCGTACATGGCCACACCGCGCGCGGCCTGCAGCTCGCGATCGTTGCGGGTCTGACGGCTCTCGCCCACCGAGATGGCGATGAAGGTGGTGCCCAGGGTGAGCAGCGCCACGATGGTGAACATGGTGAGCAGCAGTGCCGACCCTCTCGTGGGTGCACCGCGACGACCGCGGGCGCGCTGCAGAGACCTTCGTGCTGACATGCCGACACGCTCCTCGTGGGTTATTGGAAGTGCTGGAGGGTGACCTCGGTGCTGATGTCCTTGCGGACCCGATCGTTCTGGTTGTCGGTGTTGTCCTGCGTGGTGCCCAGGTCGAAGAGATCGATGTGGGCGTTGCGCAGCGAGCCGAGATATCGCGATGCGGCGACCTTGACGGTGAAGTGATAGGGGTCGTAGACCGGATCGATGGTGGAGGCAGGGACGAGCGCGGCGTGGCTCACGCTGAACGACACCAGGTCGTCTGGCCCGGTGCAGGTGAGAACCTCCTGCCAGCCGGTGTCGGTGGTCGCGAGCCCCTGCGTGTTGCCAGGCGCGCCATACGTTGTGTCGAGGGCGCCCGGGTCGATGTACCAGCACGAGAGCCCCGCGTTCCCTGTCTTCTTCGGATCGCTGCCGTCGTACTTCACCTTGTTGTACCACGCCGCATACGGATAGGCCCGGCGGACGATGGCCCGCTTCGTCAGGGGCCCCGTCGTGCAGCGCGCGTAGCGCACGAGCACATAGCTGGTGCCGCTGGTGAGATCGAGATCTTCCACCTTCTGGAGCGCCGGCACGATGAAGGCGATGTCGTTCACGTTCGTCGGGTTCAGTGTCGACGGGCAGAGCACGGGGCTCTGAACGGCTGCAACACTGACCAGGGCAGGGAGCTGCAGCGCCATCGACGACTGGAGATCGCTGGAGAGGCGGTTCACGAACTCGCGCGTGCTCCGCTGGACATCGGTTCCCAGAACGCCGCGCTGGTGGGCGGTCATGCCGTACTTGAACAGTGCGAACGTGAGAAGCCCCGCAAGGACGAACCCGCCGATGGCGAAGAGTGTCTCGATGAGGGTGAACCCTCGGCGTGCAATGCCCTTCATTTCGCGATTGCGCTGGTCGACAGCGTCTTCACCGTGACCGAGCGGTTCTGCTTGCCCGAGGTGGCGGTGCCGCCAATGCGGAAGCCCGACATGGCCGCGCCTCGACGATACTCGAACCAGTAGACCGTGACGGTGATCTCGTCGCCCACGATCTGGGGGAGCAGCTGGCCGACCACGTTGGGGTCGGGAACGGAGTTGCTCGAGAAGGGGTTGGTGGTCTGCGAGCGGTTCACGATGGTGACGCTGGTGGCGTCGATCCAGAACTGGTTTGGCTGGGTGACCGCCGCTGCCGCGATGATGACCCCCTCCGGCAGCGATAGGCTGTGACCGGTGGCGGTGAACAGCGTGTTCAGGTTGGCCGTGGTGAGTGCGGTCGGATTGGTCGACGACGACTCGTACGCAGTCAGCGCATTGACCGAGAGGTTGGAGAACTGCTCGGCGATGGCGTTGGCGGCGCCGGTGGCCTTGGCCTGGGTGTGACTGGCGTAGTTCAGCCGATACCCGCTGGGAAAGGTGGCCGCAAACGCGATGATCACAACCGACATGAGCGACATGGCGATCATGATTTCGAGAATGGTGATGCCGCCGCGACGACGCAACCGAGACACGCAAGCCTCCCCTGCAGGCACCCGTACGGCCCTGCTTCGGCAGATTATCGCCACAAACCGGGGAAGAGTCAAGGGCATGGCGTCATCGCCACCCGCCTGCACTCGCCTACCCCGCGCTGGAAACGCCGTCCGCCTCATCGGCGTCCGCCAGGAGCGGGAAGCGCAGCCGGACCGTGGTCCCCTGCCCCACCTCGGAATCGACCTTGATGTCGCCGTCGTGCGCGGCCACCAGCTCGGCCACGATGGCAAGGCCCAGCCCCGT